>DATFDT010000001.1:0-11257 GCA_035251975.1 Pyrinomonadaceae bacterium
ACTTGTTCTATTTTTTGATTCAAGTTTCCATTAGACGATTTGCGCAACTGAGAATAGAACAAGTCAGGAAGAGGGGCTTGCCCCCGCTCTAACCGATGTTGCGTGGATCCGCTGCAACACACTAATACCCTACTACCCTAATACCGGGATTTGTGCTATTTCCCACGGTTTGTGGCATAATGCCGTCCCTTTTGCTACAAGGTCGGTCAACAGTCAATTTAACCAGTAACCCTTCTCTTTCTCTTACGAAGGTCGATAAGAGACGAGTTGTTCCAAAGTCTCTTACGGAGCTCGATAAGAGATAGTCGTTCTAGAAATCACGCGCTTCACCTTGAAAGGACACCCCGAGGAATATGCCCAGTCGCATCATTACATCCCTAACCTTGATCTGTATGCTCTTCCTAAACGGCACAGCTTTATTGGCCGCCAACAGGAATCCCAAACGACAAAAATCACGCGTGGAACGTAAAGGCTCTAACAGGTCTGAGCGCGCGAAAGAAGAGGCGCGTGAGAAACGTGAATCACGCAAAGAAGCCGTCGCACGCCGCGCAGCCATCAAACGCAACCCGCGCGCTGCCGCCATATTTAAAGGAGAGGCTGACCTCGATGGCGAGCGCTTCGACCAGCCACGCGAAGCACTCGAATGGTATCTGCAAAAACGTCTCCCCAAAGGCGAGAAGCAGTTACCGATCGAGCGTTACTTCCAGGCAAAAGAAAAAATCAAACACATGAAGCGGTTCTCGTCCGCAAAAGGTACGAACCTCCCACCACAGGCCAATGCGAATGACACCGAAGAGATTTTCGATGAGGGAGAGTTTCCAGGCAGCACGGGTGGTGGCGGCGCCGGCGACGGTAGCGCTTCAACAGGCGGCGCGCTCGGTACGTGGCAGTCGCTGGGACCCGGCAACGTTGGCGGTCGCACCCGCGCATTGCTCATCGATCCGAGCAATCCTGACGTGATGTATGCGGCAGCAGTTGCCGGCGGTATCTGGAAGACGACTAACGGCGGCAACTCATGGGCGCCGCTCGACGACTTCCTCGCGAACATCGCCGTTACGAGTATGGCATTCGATCCCTCGAATCCGAACACGATCTACGCCGGCACTGGTGAAGGTTACTTCAACGCAGACGGCGTTCGCGGCGCGGGCATCTTCAAAACGACTGACGCCGGTGCGCACTGGACGCGCCTGGCCGCCACGATTTCGAATACAAACTTTTTCTTCGTGAACGATATCGTGGTCAGTCCGGCAAATGGCCAGCACGTTTACGCCGCGACGCGAACCGGTGTGTTTCGCAGTCTTGACGGCGGCAACTCATGGAATCAGGAGATCGTCTCGAACGTCGCGAATGGCGCCAACGGCGCGATGGATCTCGTTATCCGTACCGATCAGGCGACTGACTACATCTTCGCAGCCGTCGGCACGTTCTCTCGCTCCCACATCTTCCGTAACGTAGACGCGGGCGGTTCCGGCACCTGGGAAGATGTTTACTCTGAAGTGAACCAGGGCCGCACGGCGCTGGCTCTTGCACCTTCGAACCAGAATGTTATCTACGCACTCGCAGCCTGTATCAGCTGCCCCGCCGGAACGAATCCAAACTTCCCCACCGCAAACTACACGGACGGCATGCTCGCAGTGTTGCGTTCGACAGCGGCAGGCGCGACCGGCACATGGACCACGCAGGCGCGTAACAACAGCGCGACCCTCCAGGACACGTTGCTGCTCAGCAACCCGGTCAACGGCGCGCTAACACAGTGCGGTTTCGGCACCAGCCAGTTTCTGAATCAGGGTTGGTACGACAACGTGATCGCCGTCGATCCGACCGACGAGAACAAGGTCTGGGCGGGTGGCGTTGACCTGTTCCGCTCGGACAATGGCGGCACTAACTGGGCCGTCGCATCTTACTGGTGGTTCCAGGGCAACGGCACTCCACCCAACAACGGCGACCCGCAGCTCGTTCACGCCGACAACCACATCATCCAGTTTCATCCAAACTACAACGGCACGACCAACCAAACGATGTTTGCCGGTAACGATGGCGGCATCTACAAAACCGATAACGCCAAAACCGGGAACGTCGGTTACTCCGTCGGCACCACGGTAGGCGGCGGCACGATCACGCCTTCGAGCCCGATCTGCGGAAATGAATTCACGCCGGGCGGCTTCTTTACAGTTCCATCTCCAGTGATCTGGGGTCCGTTGAATAACAATTACACAGTTACCCAGTTCTATCACGGACTGCCTTATCCGGACGGACAAACATACTTCGGCGGCACACAGGACAACGGTACCAACCGCGGTACAGACGCCGCTGGACCAAACGCGTGGGCCCGCATCAACGGAGGTGACGGCGGATACGTTGCCGTGAATCCGGCGAACACCAACACGATCTTCTTCGAAACGACCGGTCTCTCATTGCGTCGTTCTACAAACGGGGGAGCGAGCTCTGCATCCGTGATTACTGGAATCTCGGGCGACGTGTTCCCATTCATCACGGTCTTCCGAATGGATCCAAACACGCCGACACGACTGTGGATCGGCGGGCGCTTCATGTGGCGCACTGACAACAACGCTACCAACTGGACCAGGACCAGTAACGCGCAACAGACCGGCGGCTCGATCACTGCGATGGCGATCGCGCCGGGCAATTCCAACATCGTGATCGACGGCGCAGCATCGGGACAATTCCGCCGGACCACGATCGGACTGACAGCTACCGCTGCCAGCGTGTTGAATACAGTCTGGCTGCAAACATTCACACCGCGCGGCAATGGCAACGGTACGATTTCGTGGGTCGAATATGATCCTTCGAACATCAATAACGTTTGGGCCACGATTTCAAACTTCAATGGAACACCGAACGTCAACGGCACGAGCGCCGGTCACGTTTTCAAGAGCACGGACGGTGGCGCCACGTGGACGCTCGCTGACGGTACGCAAACAGCCGGTAACGTCAACGCGATTCCTGACATTCCCGCGCACAGCGTTGCTGTCGATCCTAATGACGGCCAGCGTATCTACGTCGGCACCGACCTCGGCGTGTTCGTCTCGCTGGACGGCGGTGCGAACTGGGCTCGTGAAACGACCGGCTTCTCAAACACAGTCGTCGAATCGCTGACAGCCGTGAACAATAACGGCGTCACGTCGCTGTTTGCGTTCACTCACGGTCGCGGCGCGTTCAAGGTCACGATTCCAACGTCGTGCGCGACAGTGAACCCTCTGAACCAGGCGTTCTTCTCGCCGGGTAACACTGGCAGCGTGACAATAACGAAGAACTTGTCAGCTACTGCGCCGTGCGATTGGCAGGCAATGAGCAACGACTCGTTCATCACGGTCGATTCGGGAGCAGCAGGCACTAACAATGGCACTGTTAACTTCACGGTCGCGCCAAACACAACCGGCGCGGCGCGAGTCGGCACACTGACGGTCGCTGGTCGCACAGTAACAATCACTCAGGACGCTGCTCCAACGGCTAACAACGACACAGCAACCACCGATGAAGACACGCCAGTCGACGTCAACGTGCTTGCGAACGACGTTGAGCCGGATGGTGACACGCTGAATGTCATTTCAGTGACGCAGGGTGCAAACGGCGCTGTCTCAATCAATCCGGATAAGACGGTCCACTACGCACCTAACCTGAATTTCTTCGGCAGCGACTCGTTCACTTACACGATCGATGATGGACACGGCGGCCAGTCGACAGCGACTGTCAACGTGACCGTCAACGCGGTGAACGATGCGCCGACCTTCACGATCAACCTGCTGTCGCAAACCGTTCAGTACAGCGATCCGATCACAACCGTGACCGTGTCTGTTTCGGATGTTGACGATGCAACGGCTGATTTGACGCTGACAGTTCTCTCGTCAATACCGGCGGGACTGACTGTTACACCCACGGGCGTCGGTTCGTTAACCATCTCCGGAAATCCGCTGGTGGCGGCGGGCGTCTACCCGATCAATCTGAAGGTAGAAGATCCACATGGCGCGGTCACAAACGCGACGGTCACGATCACAGTGAATAAGGAGACGGCGGAAACTACGTACACCGGAGATATGGGTGTCGTAACAGCCGGCCCGTCCGTCACCACTGCGACCGTGCGACTCGCGGCACACCTGACTCAGGATCCAGACGGTGCACCGGGTGACATCTCGCTTGCGAAGGTGAGGTTTGAGATCTTCAAGTCGAGCAACATGACACCGGTACCCGATTTCGTGGTGACGAATGTGCCGGTTGATGCCAACGGTGACGCGGTTGCATTCCTACCGGGCCTTGCGGCTGACACGTACGTCGTGATCGTCAAGATCGAGGCGTCGAATGGATTCTGGACTGCGGATCCGGTCGGCCTCGGCACCATTAACGTCGCGATCGGCTCCAACGATACGCAGACAAACGGTGGCGGCTGGGTGCCCGATGCCGGCAGCGCGAACGGTAGAGCCAACTTCGGCTTCAGTGTTAAGGGCGATAAGGGTTCACCGAAAGGTAACTCGATCTTTATCTTCCGCGGCACTGACGGCTTTAACTACATCGTGAAGAGCACCAGTTGGGCGGGCGGCTTCCTGAACTTCTCCACTGAGCCTGCGACGAGCATCTTGAATCGCACGTCGTTCAAGGGCAAGTGCGTGGTTCAGAAGATCGATCGGACCACCGGTGCCGTAGTCGCATCGTTCGGCAACTTCAGCTTTACGGTTGACGCACGAGACGGTGATTTACTGACGCCGCGTTCGTTCGATGCGTACGCGATCACAGTACTCGACAACAACGGCGTGATCTGGCGCCAGGTCGGCACCAACAACGCTCTGCTACCGCTCGGTGGTGGAAGCGTGATGGTAAAAGGCAAGTAACCACCAGTTACACTTAGCCACAAAGAGGCACAAAGGCTCTCAGAGCTTTTGTGCTTTTTTGTGCTTGGACCGCGAACACTGGTCTTACCACTATCTTGACACCATAAATCTAATTAGGGCAAAATACGCCGCCTGCTAAACCGTATCGCTAGTCCAATAGGATCTTTGGTCATACCAATGAGCCGTTCGCCTTGGTTAATTCTTTTCTGCTTTTTGTGCTTTTTTGTGGCTGATGCTCGTTCGGTGCGCATTGTCGTGGCGGCTGATGGTTCGGGTGATTTCAAGACCGTGCAGCAGGCGGTGGACCATGTGCCCGATGACAACAATCAACCGGTAGTGATTCAAATCAAACGCGGCGTTTACCCGGAACAGGTACGAGTAACTAAACGCTATTTAACTTTCCGCGGCGAGGATCCAGCCAACACTGTGCTGACATACCGTTTGAGCGCGCTACAGGCCGGCAACACGCGACTCGCGTTCAGCACACTCATCAATGCAAATGACTTTCGGGCAGAAAATCTGACGTTTGAAAACTCGTTTGGCGTAGGCTCGCAGGCTGTGGCGCTGTTTGTTGACGCCGATCGCGCGTCGTTCAAGAATTGCCGGTTTCTCGGATGGCAGGACACGTTGTTTGTTAACGGCAGTCGTCATTATTTCAAGGACTGTTACATCGAGGGCCACGTCGATTTTGTATTCGGCACTGCAGCGGCGGTCTTCGAAGACTGCACGATTCACAGCAAAGGACAGGGCTACGTGACCGCGCATTACCGTACGAGTAATGACGAAGACACGGGCTTTGTTTTTCTGCGTTGCCGTTTGACTGGAAAGAATACTGGCAACGGTGTTTTTCTCGGGAGACCGTGGCGCCCGTATGCGCGTGTGGTTTTTATCGATTGCTGGTTAGGATCACACATCCGCGCCAAGGGCTGGGACAACTGGCGCGATCCCGCGCGAGAAAAGACTGCCTCGTTTGCTGAATACAAGTCGAAAGGACCAGGCGCAAATCCATCCGCTCGTGTCGCATGGTCCAGACAGTTAACTGATCGAGAAGCCGCGGAGTTTTCGCGCGAGCGTTTTTTCAGTCGTGCTGTTCGCGCCATTTCCGGAAACGCGAATGAAGCCGTCGGCACGATCGCGTGGGTCGATGCGCAGAATAAATCGGACGAGTGGTATGCGAGTGCCGAAGCGCTGCGCATCTCAGATAACCTCGTTCTTTATCAGCGCGCTTCCGGTGGTTGGCCTAAGAATATCGACATGGCCAAGCCGCTCAGCGATTCGGGCCGTGCTTCCCTGCTCCGCGATCAGAAAGAGACTGATTCGACCATCGACAACGGCGCGACGTTCACACAGTTATCATTTCTCGCCCGCGTCTATACGGCAAAACATCACGAAGCGCATCGTGAATCGTTTTTGAAAGGGCTTGATTATCTGTTGAAGGCGCAATATCCGAATGGTGGCTGGCCTCAGTTCTATCCGGATCTAACTGGATACTACAAGCACATCACCTACAACGACGATGCGATGATCGGCGTGATGAAGCTGCTGCGCGACGTGGCTGGTGGGAAGGCGGTTTATGGGTTTGTTGATAAGGAGCGTCGCGCGCGTGCGGCGAGTGCAGTTGAAAAAGGAATTGAATGCATTCTGAAGACGCAGGTGATTGTGAATGGCAAGCGCACCGTCTGGTGTGCACAGCACGATGAAGTGACACTCGCGCCCGCCGCGGCACGCACGTATGAAGTGGCTTCATTGAGTGGTGGTGAGAGCGTGGGAATTGTGCGGTTTCTGATGTCGATCAAGGATCCCTCGCCTGCAGTTATTGAATCGATCGAATCCGCGATCGCGTGGTTTGAGCAGTCGCAATTGAAAGGACCGATTTGGGCGCGGTTTTATGAAATCGGAACTAACCGGCCAATCTTTGTAGGACGTGACGGCGTAGTGAAGTACAGCATCGCGGAAATCGAACAGGAGCGACGCAGTGGCTACAACTGGTACGTCGACGCCGCTGCGAAGCTAATACAAAAAGACTATCCAGCGTGGAAGAAACAAACTTGTCAATCCTGTTAATCCTGTAATCTTGTCCACGAAAAAACTTAAATGAGAACGCGCAGAGAATTCTTAAGAGATCTTACCTTCACGGCATCAGCGATCGCTCTCGCTCCACATCTAATCACAGCCGGAACCGATCCGTGGCAAACAGTCTTCCCATCGCTCTTATCGCGTATCAAACCGCCACGCTTCCCAAACCGCACATTCCATCTCAAAGCGAAACCTGACGGCCGTACCGACTGCACCGCTGCCTTTCGCAATGCGATCGATCAATGCTCAAAATCAGGCGGCGGCAAAGTTATCCTTCCACCAGGCACTTATCTGACCGGCGCCATTCACTTGAAGAACAACGTCAACCTCGAAGTCTCAGAAGGCGCGACGATCAAGTTCAGCCAGAATCCCAAAGATTACCTGCCTGTCGTTTTCTCGCGTTGGGAAGGAGTCGAACTGTTCAACTATTCGCCCTTCATCTACGCGTTCGAACAGCAGAACATCGCGATCACCGGCAAAGGCACACTCGACGGCCAGAGCAACAACGAAAGCTGGTGGCCGTGGAATGGTCGTCCGCAGTACGGCTGGAAAGAAGGCATGGCCCACGCACGTCCGGATCGAAACGCCCTCTTCAAGATGGCGGAAGATGGTGTGCCTGTGCGCGATCGCATCTTCGGCGAAGGTCATTACTTACGACCGCAGTTTATCCAACCGTATCGCTGCCAGAACGTACTCATCGACGGCGTCACGATTCAAAACTCACCAATGTGGGAAATTCATCCGGTGCTCTGCCGCAACATGATCGTGCAGAACGTGAAGATCAACAGTCATGGTCCAAACAACGACGGCTGCGATCCGGAATCGTGTACCGACGTGTTGATTAAAAACTGCGACTTCGACACGGGCGACGACTGCATCGCGATCAAGTCAGGCCGCAACGCTGATGGCCGTCGACTCAATGCGCCGACTGAAAACATCGTCGTGCAGGGTTGCCGGATGAAAGACGGGCACGGCGGGATCACGGTCGGCAGCGAGATTTCTGGCGGTGTGAGAAATCTTTTCGCGGAGAACTGCCAGCTCGACAGTCAAAACCTCGACCATGCTTTGCGTGTGAAAAATAATGCGATGCGGGGCGGGTTGCTCGAGAGTTTGCACTTCCGGAATATCGAGGTCGGACAGGTTGCGCACGCGGTGATCACGATCGATTTCAATTACGAAGAGGGCGCGAAGGGAAAATTCACCCCTGTCGTCCGAGATTACACCGTGGATAATCTTCGCAGCGCCAAGAGCAAACACGCGCTCGATGTACAAGGCCTGACCGGCGCGCCGATCCTCAACCTGCAGTTGAAGAACTGCACGTTCGATAACGTGTCGGAAGGAAATATCGTGAAGAACGTGAAGGACGCAACGCTGGAGAATGTCAAAATCAATGGGAAAGTCATCGATGCCATCGTATAGTTACTCACGCAGCGGCGCAGCGGCACAGCGGAAGACGAAATCGTCGTTGCGCCGCTGCGCCGCCGCGCGAGTAATTTTTCTACTTCTACTCGCCATCGCCACTGTCGCAGCCGCACAGACGAAACCTCTGTCCGAGCAAGCCGCCGCGACCGCCATGACGGCACTGTGGCGCGACTCTGGCGGCTACCCGTCGAAGTGGACCTACGATCACGGTCTCGTGCTGAAAGGCATCGAACGCGTTTACCTCGCCACGGGGGACAAACAATACCTCGACTTCATCCAACGCAGCATGGACCACTACGTCAACGACGACGGCTCCATCCGCACCTACAAGATCGACGAGTACAACATCGACAACATTAACCCCGGCCGCAACCTCCTATTCCTTTACAAAACGACCGGCCAGGAAAAGTATCGTAAAGCCGCCGCTCTACTCCGCGAACAATTAAAAACACACCCGCGCACTTCCGAAGGTGGTTTCTGGCACAAAAAGATTTACCCCTCCCAAATGTGGCTCGACGGCCTCTTCATGGGCGAACCTTTTTATGCCGAGTACGCCACCACATTTAAAGAAGACGCTGCCTTCGACGACATCGCAAAGCAATTCATCCTGATGGAGCGCCACTCACGCGACAACAAAACCGGCCTGCTCTATCACGGCTGGGACGAATCAAAGCAGCAACGTTGGGCCAACCCGATCACCGGTCGCTCGCCAAACTTCTGGGGCCGCGCGATGGGTTGGTACGCGATGGCGCTCGTCGAAACACTCGATTACTTTCCACAAAAACACCCGCAACGAGCAGAGTTGATCGCGATACTCAACCGCCTCGCGCGATCAGTCGCGAAGTATCAGGATACGCGCTCTGGTCTGTGGTGGCAGGTGCTCGACAAAGGCAACGCGAAAGGAAACTATCTCGAGTCGTCGGCAGCGTGTATGTTTGTTTACGCGCTCGCGAAGAGCGTGCGCAACGGTTACCTGCCCGCGAATTACATGAAGACCGCTAACGATGGCTATCGCGGCATCCAAAAAGAGTTTGTAAAATACGACGCGAGCGGGCGCTTCGATCTTGCAGGCACTGTCAGTGTTGCGGGACTCGGCGGCAATCCATACCGCGACGGCAGCTACGAGTACTATCTCAGCGAGAAAGTCCTGACCAACGATCCGAAAGGCATCGGCGCTTTTTTGCTGGCCGCAACTGAGATGGAGCTCGCCGCGAAAACGAATCAGGTTCGCAGTAAACGATCCGAAGCCTTACAATAAGCAGCCTCATGAGCGAATCAAACGCCAACATCTTTAAGGTCATCGACGCGGAACGGCGCGGCACGAGTTTCGAAGAGGTCGTCGCACAGATTCGCGAGATGATTCACAACGGCGAGCTACGACCCGGCGATCGACTGCCGCCGGAAAGAGAGCTCGCAAAACTGCTGGGTGTGAGTCGTCCGACGTTGCGTGCAGGCATCAGCTCGCTCGCGGCAGTTGGCGTGTTGCAGCCCCGGCGTGGTGCGGGAACGTTTGTAGTCGAAGCTGAAGGTCCGCCGGAGCTCGATAGCAGCCCGTTGCGTTTGATGGCGTCGCTGCAACGCTTCACACCCGCGGAGATGTTTGAAGCGCGACGCTCCCTCGAGATGGCGATTGCAGGTCTCGCCTCAGAGCGTGCGACTGGCGAGCAGATGGCGGAGATGTCTGAAGAGATCACGGGCATGTTCGCTTCGCTTGACGAGCCGGAACAGTTTCTCGTTCACGACATGCGCTTTCATCAAACAGTCGCCGCTGCCTCGGGCAATCGCATACTCACGGCGCTGATGAACATGGTCGCGACGATCCTGTTTGAAGTGCGCAGCAAGACCGTGAAGCGCGCGCGCGACTTGAAAGAATCAGCAGAGATGCACCGCAAGATCTATCGCGCCATTCGCGATCGCAACCCCGAAGCCGCGCGCGACGCCATGCGCGATCACCTCATGCTCGCTCAAAAGGCCCAGGAAGAGGAAGAAGAAAATTAGCCGCAAAGCCTCGCGGCTGACACCTACACTAATCCGATCATTGATGCTGACTACTCCGATCCCGATGTGATTCGCGTCGGCGACGATTTTTATCTCATCGCGTCGCGGCTGGGTCGAGTTGAAGTCGGGCGAGTCGTGGTTCATTCACTTTCAGGATCGACGTGCGTACGGCCGGATTGTTCATCTACAACCCGTAAAGTGATCAACGATTGGCCGGTGATCGGTGTGGACCCGGATGGAGACCGAAAGGGTGAGCCGGTTAGCAGATATCGGAAGCCAGACGTCGGTCGCGAATATCCGATTCAGGTGCCACAGACGAGTGACGAGTTCATTCAGCACAAACTCGGTTTGCAGTGGCAATGGCACGCTAACCCGATGGATGACTGGCTGTCGCTCTCGACGCGACGTGGCTGGCTGAGATTGAAAGCGGTATCGCGACCTGCGGGTGCGGCAAATTTGTGGGTAGTTCCGAACCTCCTGCTTCAGAAATTGCCCGCGCGTGATTTTACAGTTACGACCTTGATCGACGCGTCGCACTTGCAACCCGGTGAGCGTAGCGGTTTGTTGATGATGGGCCGCAACTATTCATATCTCGCCGTCGAAAAGACATCTGCCGGCGTGCGCATTGTTCGCGTCATTTGCATTGATGCTCCGAAAGGCGCAGCGGAGAAAGAAGTCGTCGAGGGGTTGAAGAGCCAATTGGTCTATTTGAAAGTTAGTGTTTTTGGTGAGGCTATTTGTAATTTCAGCTTCGGCACCGATGGCAAGCGGTTTAGGTGGCTTTGCCCGAAAAGTCGTTATACATGCTCTTCTCTGTGCAGTCTCTGCGCTCTCTGTGCCTCTGTGGTGAAGATTGCTTAGGAAAAACAACCACAGAGACTCAGAGAACGCAGAGGTTGCACAGAGAAATCAGACTT
>DATFDT010000002.1:0-12459 GCA_035251975.1 Pyrinomonadaceae bacterium
AAAGCGAATTTCAAGACCGCGCCATCAGGTGCGTTGACTGCAACGAAAATTTCATCTGGACTGCAGGCGAGCAAGTATTCTTCCACGACAAGGGCCTCAAGAACGAACCCAAGCGTTGCAAGCCCTGCAAGCAGGCCAAGAACGAACGCCTGGCTGCTATCGCGGCAGCGCAGTCGTCGGGAGTGCGACAACGCATCGAGGTATCGGTGCAGTGCGCACAATGCGGACAACAGACCACTGTCCCGTTTTACCCATCCCAGGGACGACCGGTCTATTGCCGGTCTTGTTTTCTTGCGGGCAAAACTCCCAACGCCGAAGTCGCATAGCTCAGTTCGACATCTCGCGTCACACCTAGATTGAACAAGTCAGGAAGAGGGGCTTGCCCCCGCTGGTCCCGTCCAAGCAACGGCGGGGGCAAGCCCCTCTTCCTGACTTGTTCTATGTAGGTAACTTGTTTTATCCATGTGCTAGTTCGATATCATCCCCCAACGTGTACGATCGGTCGTCGATTCGAGTCACGCTCAGCCTGTCGTAATACTTCATGCGTGACGGGCGCAGTGTCACCTTCCCCAAACGCGATGTACTTGAGCAGGTACGAAATCGGATTCCCCTCACTCCAACCAAAATAGACGTGTGGAAGTTTTCCCATCTCGTCGCGCAGGTAAATTAGAAACGCCGCTATTGCATTCGGAACTGCCGGCGACTCTGTTCGCAGTATCCGGAAATTGTCGACCGTCTCACCGCAAATTTTCAACGTGCCGGAAAACTCAGAAGCATCACCGGGAGTTACTTCAAAAAACAGAATCGGTTCTCCGGTAGGTATGTGATTGCTGGTACGTTTCTCGTGTTCTTTTTGCGCGTACTCGTCAGCGTCCCCTTTGTCTCTGCGATTCGTGATGATGCGAATCGTTCCCTTCGCAGCGTCTTTGATGAACTGGCGCGCCTGATCATCAAGCTCGATTCTTTCCACTCTAAGCTCAGTTGAGCGATACACTCTCGAGAACAACGAAGCGAGAATGATCGTCAGAATAAAGAACGAGGCGATCTTGATGCCTTCCGGTCGTTCGTGAATGTTCTGGATCGTCGTGTAGACGAAGATCACTGCAATTGCGAGATAGGGATACCAGTTTCCCCGTTTCCGCTTCACTACCAGAGTCACCGCAATGGCGGCAGAAGTCATCAACACCAAAACGCCCGTCGCATACGCTCCGCCTTGCGCGTCCACATCGGCCTTGAAAATGAAAGTGACGGCAAAAGCGATCGCGATGATAACGATGACGAGTGGTCGCGCCGCTCTGGCCCACTCGGGCGCCATTCCGTATCGCGGCAAATACCGCGGCACGATACTCAACAAGCCGGCCATCGCCGAAGCACCAGCAAACCAGAGAATCGTGATCGTGCTGAGATCGTAGACGGTGCCGAAGATGTTTCCGAAGAACTCATGTGCGAGGTAAGCGATGGCGCGTCCGTTTGCTTCGCCACCTTCGGCAAACTTCTCCGCCGGGATCAGTATCGACGTCACGAAACTGCTGGTGATGAGCATGACGCTCATGATTATGGCTGCCGTGCGCAACAACTTCTTCGCGTTGCGGATTCGCCCGCGCAGTAACGGCGCAGCGGCCGCTTCTTCATGACCGGTGCGAGTGGATTGAATGTTGGCCCAGTCGGCCTCACTCAAATCGCTATCGCCTTTGACGAGTGGCATCACGGCAACGCCGGTCTCAAAACCCGATAGACCGAGCGCCAGTTTTGGAAATAGAAACAGCGACACTCCTAAGATCAACCACGTATTTCCATGAACACTCGGGTGTGTAAAGAGCGCTTGCTTCCATTCGGGAAAGTGAAAAGGATGCGTTGCGAGCTGGTATAAACCAAAGCCGATGACGACGGTGTTCAGCGCAAGGTAAACGCCGACGAGGGCAACGGCTATCCCGATCGCTTCCTTGAAACCACGCATGAAGATCACGCCAAGGATGGCAATGAGTACGAGAGTTACTCCGATCTGGTGTTTTAGTATTGGTGGAGTGAACGGGTTCTCGATGATGTGCGCGGTCGCGTCAGCAGCCGAGAGCGTGATGGTGATTACGAAGTCGGTCGCCACAAACCCGAGCAGGACGAGAACGAAGAGCTTTCCTTTCCAGCGCGAGAGCTGGTGCTCGAGCATCGAGATCGAGCCTTCACCGTGCGGGCTTTCTTCAGCAACGCGGTTATAGATCGGCAGCGCGCCGAACAGCGTCAGCAATACGAGAATGCACGTTGCGATCGGAGAGAGCGCCTGCGCCGCGAGAAAGGCAATGCCGGGTTGATAACCGAGAGTCGAGAAATAGTCGACTCCGGTCAAACACATCACTTGCCACCACGGATGTTGTCTATGCGGAGTGTAAGCGGTGTCTTGTTGAGTGGAGCCCTTGAATAACCAGAGGTTTAATCGTCTTCCTGCGTTTCTACCAATTAACCAATCGAGCATCTACTGCCCTTCCCTTTGGCCTACGAGGTTAGCTGTCGGACTCGAACTGGAAGTGTTCGTCGTGATGATGATGCTTTTCACGATTAGCCCCTGTGTTTCGACGTGCGAAACAGTGGTTCCCCCGCGTTGCACAAGCAACTTCGGCAGACATTAATTTTCAACAAGCAAGATCTTAGACACGATTACCAGATTAAACAAGAAGAAAACGCGACGTGGTACCGACCCGATCCAAGTTCGCTACTGAGTTTTGAGGCAAGCCTGATCATGCAGAAATGTTTCCCGTCTAAACGTCATTAAACTTGTGCGGAGGATCAGGCGAAACATTGACGCACAACGCGGATTGGGATATTAATCCACGCGCCCGGCACGCACCGATCCTGTTCTTGTAAAAACTCACGGTTTAGCACAGCGACAAAAGGAGACCTTATGGCAGATCCCGTTTCCCTGGTGTTGATTTCAAGTACAGTTCTGACCGAGGGAATCAAATTCTTGTATGGTCAGGCTAGCAAGATTCTGGAGCGTCGCGCCGCGAGAAAAGAAGCCGAGAAAAAAGCAGCCGCGACACAAGCCAAAACCGAACCGACCCAGGTTCAACTTCCGGATGCGTTTCAAGGACAATTGGTATCACCGCAAGTGGACTTCGACGAAGTCGAACGTCAATTCCAGGCGCTCCGGACTCTTCGCGGCAAACTGCTGGACTACGCTACGGAGGTCGTGACCGTCGATCCGAAAGACAACCAACTGATCGCTGACGTAGACAGTCTTCGTCAGGTGCTCGAATCAATCTACGGGCAACGCATTACTTTCAAAGGCGAGAACCGCGAGCCGTCGGGCGTGAAGGTAACTACCAAAGCCAAAATCGACGTAATCGCGGGCAAATTCACGGGCACAAACATCGAGGATGCCGACGAGGGAGAATTCGAAACCGATCTCGATATCAAAGAGATTAAGGATGATGCTGACGTAATCGCCACAAACTATAAGAAGACTCGTTCGTGAAGAAAGACTACCGTCCGATCCATTTTGCTTTAGCAAGCCTGGTTGCGTTTGCGCTCCTTGGCTATAGTTGTAGCTCTCCCCGCCATAGGGATCAAAGAAACGAATCTGCTAACGAGCAGGTAAATCAGTCTACTCCAAATAACAATACCAAGTCAGAACCTACTGCACCGCCCGCACCAGATTCACAGGTAAGCCGGCGCAATACCAACGTAACCGTCGCCGCCAAACAGCAAGACCCGGAGCCGCTGAATGATAATGATTGGCACGATCTGCACTCTGGTGATCGCATCGCCACTGATGCGAGCGGAGAAGCTGAAGTGAACATTCAGAATTGCATGCGAGTGTTTGTGTTCAGAGATAGCCAACTCAGGAGCGCGGTGTGTCCCAAAGTGGTTTCCCAAACTGGCAACACTTACTGTGCTCAAAAGGGAACCAGTCTCTTCAATAACTCGTGTGGCAGCAAATTGAGGATTCAAACTGATTCGGCGGAGCTCACGCTCGAGGGCACCTACTTCTCGGTTACGTATTTACCGGCTCAGGAATTAACGTTGGTGTGGGTATTGCAAGGCGAGGTCCAAGTTCGTCCGATCGTTAATGGAGAACCATCAGGTGAACCGGTTAAAGTTGCCGAAGGTCAGTTTGTGATTACGCTGCCGGAGGAAAAGAAGCCACTTGTTCCTCAACTCGATCCGAGTTTGTTATCCGGTCGGCCCTTCTCGCTCAATCGGTTTCGTGAAGCAGTTGTAACTCTCAAACTACAACCGTGGATGGAGCAGATCCTCGTGCAGGCGAGGACCGATCAGATCCGTATTACGCTCGGAGGTCTCAATGACGCGGTTGCCGCCAACCAGTCGATCATTGATTGTGACTGCGAGAATATTTCCACTGGCATCACGACCGCCGCAGCTCAGCGACAGTGCCGAGCCACGGAAAACAACCTGAAAGCCGAGCTGGCACGAACCGGAAACGTCACCGGAAAGTGCGATGCCGTTGCCTCTGGTCCAAACGCACGTCCCAAATAGCTCACGTCCATGAGTGATGATCAACTACCACTGAGTAGCGCCACCTCCATCCAAAACACAATCACGGTCGAGTCGGTTCGAGACGGGATGGTGGTAGGAACAAACACCGGCTCCATCACCAGAAATTATTACGAGAGCGACACGTACAATCACATAGAAATCTATGTGCTTAGTGCCGCCGGACGTACCTCAGGCCTGAGTAATCTCATTAGCCCCACCACTGAACCTTATAAATTCCTTGCGCCTTACGGAACAGTCGACAGCCCAATCTTTAAAGGTCGTGAGAACGAAGTCGAGCAACTCGATCGTTTCATTCATGAACGCAAGCTCGTGGTCTTGACCGGTGAAGCCTCGGTCGGCAAGACATCGCTATTAGCTGCAGGTGTTATTCCGAAGTTGCTCGATGAAGGCCTGATGTGCATCAAGATCCAGGAGTATAGAGATACGGTTGCAGTCATCAGCGAGGCGTTAAAGCAACAACAGCAACATCTTCAGATACCGCTCCCGGAAAACCCCTCGCTGCCGGAATTGATTCACGCCATCGTCAAAGCACTGAACGGAACGTTGGTGTTGGTGCTCGATCAGTTTGAACTTCTCTTCGAAAGTTCAATTGAAACTCAGCAACGCGAGCAATTCATCAAGGACCTTGCGACTTGTTTGCGTGAGATCCAGTCCAACCTGCTGCGAGTGGTGATCGCCATTCGTTACGAGGCAACAACTCAGTTATCGGAGTTCCAGGACGAGATCCCGGAGCTGCTTCAGCCGCAACTACATCTCAACCCATTAACTCAGAAGCAAGCGGCGCTTGCGATTCGAGAACCGTTGTTGGCCGTGAAGTCGCGTGTGCAAATTCACGGTGAGGTGATCGAACGACTGTTGTTGCCTGATCTGGCGGAGCTTGGAGCCGGCGGTCCTAACCTCGTCCACCCACCCTATCTTCAGATCGTCTGTTCGTGGTTATACCGCACGTCGACTGCGACTAATCCTCCACGTGTGATTGACGAGCAAATGTTAACGGATGCAAACGGCGCTCAGGGGATCTTTGCGGATTATTTAGAAGAAATCCTGAACACAAAAGATGAGCGCGAGCGGTCGTCGCGGGTGTTGGAGTTGATGGCGCGTCCTGATGCGGAAATGTGGATCACGCCGGCGCAGCTTCACGAAATGAATGCCGGCGTTCCCGATACAAGCATTGAAGAGCCTCTCCAGACATTGGTTCGAGCAGGATTGGTCGTCAGGCGCGCAGTTGACGGCAAATACGCTTTCGCCAGCCCGGTCATTGCTCGGGAAGTTGTCCGGCTTGCAGGGCCAGCGGTCGAGAGGATGAACCGAGCGGAAAACGAGGTTGAGCGAATCTGGCTTTCGTGGTTAGGTCGAGAAGCTTTCGCGTCCGCCGACCAGTTGCGTTATCTCGAGAGTTTTGGAGCAGATCTAAATCCGCGTGCAGTCAAGGCAATGCTCCTGCTTCGCTCCGCAGTTGAACATCACGAATCGACGTCGCCGTGGCTCGATCTACTGAATCGAGAAGAGGGCCGTGCGTTGATGGTCCAAGTTGAAGGCCTGCCCGCGCTGGCTGACGCTGCTATCGCTAGTGAGCTGGTTTTAACGAAAGTGGAAACGTTACTCGAGTTGCCGGTCAATGGAGCGGGAGCTTCTACGCCGGCGCAATACACTTCAGTTGGTCGTGTTTCTCTCAACGCCGTGTCGCATGCCGATTCGTCAGTGAGACAAACGTGTGCTCTCGCTCTCACGGCGATCAGTGGAGACAAACAAGTAGCGTTGGACCGGCTCACGACGGCGTTATCGAAAACTAAAAACGGATTGCGGCTACGCGCTGAGCTTAGGGGTGCTTTAGCCGATGCCGACGAGACGATTGAGAAGCTCAACAAATCGTTGCGATGGTCGGTCCGCATCGCTATCTGGCGATGGCGTGCGCTGCGACGCATCGCTCAAGATCGGCGGCGCTGGCTGGTGCTGGTATTAGGCGGCGCGTTAGGCGCGGGTTTTGGATTAGCGCTTGTCCGAGCACTGATCGCGGCCTTCACGCCAACGGAACAGCCGGGAATTCAATTCAGCATGTATTTGTACTACGGGTTTGTCCTGGGCGGATTGCTCACTCTCGGTATGAGTTGGGCCAAGCCATTGTTGTTGCGAGGGAACGCGCGGACCGATAACGCTCCGGTTTCAGAAGATCCATCCCTCAGCACGTTTGCTACGCCACTAGCGGTTGTCATGGGCGGCGTATTCTTCGGTCTCGCTCATATTCTGGTGACTATATTTAATGGGTTATCGCCGGTGGAAAGCCCGTTAGTCATACCGCTGGGTTTTGTAGCCGGAATCGGTTCGAGTCTTTCGATCTTCTTTTTTCACCACCTACGCTCCTGGTACGGTTGGCTAATCGCAATCCTCTGTATCATCGTCGTGTGGGTGAGCGTGCAGTGGATCTTCACTCTGTCAGAACCTTCAGCATCGGCTGTAACGGTTGTGAATGGAGCCTGGTATTACGAGGGGAAACTCAGGAACTATCCGCAACTTGCTACCACTAATCTCGCGTCGCAACTGGCGCTCTTCGACGCTGCGCTCGCCGGTATTAGTTTGACCGTTGGCCTGTTTATTGGTTTGCGCCAGGCCCGAAAATATTTGAATCGACGAGCGCAAAAGAAAACCTCGGCATTGGAGTAAATCCATGAAAAGCAAAACCCCCATTGCTCTTCCTAAAATCCTGATCTGCGTCTTTCTTCTATCGGTCGTTCTTTTTGCGAGTTGTGGTAGAGCTTGCAATAAAGCGCCGCACGCCGGGCCAGGCACAGCGGAGACGACCGCATCCGTCGCGGAAGTAGCGAGTCCCGCCCCATCGCCAGATCCAACGACGGAAGAACCTGTGGATGATTCAGTTACTACCTCACAATCAATAGCTACTCGAATCAGGTCCAGTGTTCGCCAGTTGGTGTCTACCGTGTTTCGAATTAGAGGCAGCTCTCGTCCGTTGACTCCGGATCGTACTTATCCACTCAAAACGGGAGATCGAATCAAAACCGACGTTCGTGGAACTGCCGAAGTGAATATCGCTAAGTGCATGACGATTTACGTGTTTGAATCAAGCGGTTTGACAATGTCTACGTGCCCGGGATTTGCCCGCGGCAATGCGGTCTGCTCGAGCAGCGGTACGAGTCTCTTCAACAACCGTTGCAACTCGCATATCAGAAAAGTCGAAACAGACACGGCTGAAATAAAACTGGAAGGCACGTACTTTCGGGTGGCGTACTGGCCTGAGAAGAAGCGCACGATTATTGATGTGCATGAGGGCCCGGTTGAAGTACGGCAGTTACTCGACGCCGATGAACGTAAGTTCGATAAACCAGTCAAGATCAGGGAAGGATGTTGGTGCGCGCCTTCGGACGAATGCTTCGTAGCAGGTGTTCCTTCGGACGGACCACAACCTTGCACAAAGTTAACGCCGGAGAATGCCGCCTATCTGGAACGAACTACGGAACAGACTGCCCGTCGAATTGTGCTTGACCATACTCCAATTGCGCCCGGTCCCACCATCGAAATGCTTGAATCCAACCCTACTGGTCCTGGGCCCAACGATCTGATTGACTTCGGACTAGTTGAAATTGGATCGCAAGCTACCCGGAGCCTGACGATCACCAACATCTCGTCGCTGCCGTTGAAGTTCGAATCGGTGTCAGTACTAGACCCGATCCAGTACTTCGGACTTGGCAACAACAGTTGTACCAGTCAACTGAAGATGGGAAAGACGTGCCAGATTGAGGTGACATTTAAGCCGGTCGATTTCGGCGTCCATAGAGGATCTCTCAAGATTGCGGACAATGCTAAATGGAGTCCGCGTGAGGTGTTTCTTAGGGGAGCCGGCCTCGCTTGGAGGTCCGCGACATCGATTGAGCCGCTAAACCTTCAGTTCGAGCAACAGATTGTGGGCACGACAAGTAGCTCACAACGTATCCGTATTTCAAAAATCTCGGCGATAGCGCCCCCGGTATTTGAAGGCCCCGGGAAGAACGATTTCAAAGTCGTGAGCAACAACTGCGTCGATGAGAGCCGCTCGTGCGAGATCGAAGTTGCGTTTGAACCGGTTGAGCCAGGAAACCGGAACGCTACCCTCGTTATCTCTCCATTGAAACCGCGCGCTGGTACAACGCTGCCGAGGATAGAAGTGACACTACACGGCGAGGGCACGCCAAAACCACCAGATCCACCGACGTTAACTCCGAAAATCGAAATACCAGTTAAAGATGTATGCTTCAACGCACACAAAGTGGTGGATCCGAAATCGGTTGAAGTCAGAAAGAGCGAAACAGTCTATGTGAGAAACGCCGGCAAAGGACCTTTGGTGATTGGCAGTATTGTTCCGTTGAAAAAGGAAATCGTGGTTGAGTCGCAGGACTGTATCGGCAAGCCGGTTACTGAACAGTGCAAGATAACCGTCGGCTTCACGCCGCAAGGCACGGGTATGCGCTATGCCAAACTGGCAATCACCAGTAACGATCCTGAATTCCCAACGACGAACATGCGATTCGCGGGACGTGGCAAAAGTCGCAACTGGTTTATCCGGGGCCTTCAGTGGGTATTCAGAATAAACCAGGGAGACAAGTGTGATTTTTAGATGTACGAGCTTTGCCTCAAGAGGGGAGGCCTCTTCCAAGTTGGTCAGACATCACCCACCGACATGCACGATCGGGCGTTGATCAGGATCCTTCTCTGCCTGACGCAGAACCTCGTGCGTGACTGGCGCCGTATCGCCTTCGCCAAACGCGATGTACTTCAGCAAATACGAAACCGGATTTCCCTCACTCCAGCCAAAATAAACGTGCGGCAGTTTTCCAGTCTCGTTTCTCAGAAAAAGTAAAAACGCTGCGATTGCATTCGGAACTGCCGGCGACTCGGTGCGCAGGATCTTAAATCCATCAACGCTTTCACCCCTTATCTTCAGCACACCGGAAAATTCAGACGCATCACCGGGCGTCACTTCGAAGAAAAGAATCGGCTCGCCCGTCGGAATGTGATTGTCGATGCGCTTTTCTTTTTCTTTAGCTTCGTATTCGAGCGCGTCGCCACGATCGCAGCGGTTCGTGATGATGCGCACGGTTCCCTTCGCTGCCTTGCGGACAAACTCACGCGCCTGATCGTCGAGCTCGATGCGTTCCACTCTCAACTCCGTCGAGCGCCAAACACGCGAGAAGAGCGAACTCGCGACGATAGCAACAATAAAGATCACAGCGATCTTGAGGCCTTCCGGCTGCTCGATAATATTCACGATCGTCGTGTAGATAAACACGAGCGAGATCAACATAAACAACCACTGCACAGGTTCATTCTGACGGCGCGCCGACAGTGTCACTGCAATCGCCGCTGAAGTCATCAGCGCGAGCACGCCTGTCGCATAAGCGCCGCCCTGTGCGTCGACGTCAGCCTTAAAAAGAATCGTGACGACGAAGCAAATCAAAGTAAAAACGACCACGAGCGGGCGTGTCGCGCGGGCCCATTCGGGCGCCATTCCGTAACGCGGCAGATAACGCGGAACGATGTTGAGCAAACCGGCAAGCGCTGACGAACCCGCGAACCAGAGAATCGAGATCGTGCTCAAGTCGTAAACGGTTCCAAACACGTCGCCTAGGTAATGATGGGCCAGGTAAGCGAGCGCGCGGCCGTTGGCGCTTCCCGCTTCCTGCGTCAGTGTTTCCGGTCGAAATTCTTCGGCTGGAATCAGCATCGTCGTGACAATGCTGCTTGCGAGCAACAGGAAGCTCATGATGAGGGCCGCTGACGTAAGCAGCTTGCGCGTGTTGTGTATGCGACCACTTAACTGCGCAGCCGATTCACCGGGACGTGTGATGAGTTTTGATGAAATGGGTGACGGGCCGTCATTGATATCGCCTTTGACGAGCGGCATCACGACCACGCCGGTTTCAAATCCTGACAGACCTAGCGCGAGTTTGGGAAAGACCAGCAGCGCGGCTCCAATCATTAGTAATGGATTGCTGTAGTTTCCAAAAAGAACCTGTTTCCAGTTCCACACCACCGTGGCATGGGTCGCGATTTCGTAAAAGCCGACTGTCACCACTGTCAGATTGAGCGCGAGATAAATCAGCACGAGAAACACGGCTATTCCGATCGCTTCCTTGAAGCCGCGTAAAAAGATGGCGCCCAGTGCTGTGATCAAAACGAGCGTGACGGCGACGCGATGGTGCAGGAAATCCATGTGCTCGATCACAAACGGATTCTCGACGATGTGCGCAGTTGCGTCCGCTGCCGAGAGCGTGATCGTGATTATGAAGCTCGTAGTGGCAAAACCTAACAAAGCGAGAACAAACAGTTTTCCTTTCCAACGCGAAAGCAGGTTCTCAAGCATCGAGATCGAGCCATCGCCGTGCGGACTCTCCGCCGCGACGCGGCGATACATCGGCAGCGCGCCAAACAGTGTAAGTAGAATTAAAACGAGAGTAGCGATGGGCGAGAGTGCGCCGGCAGCTAAGAATGCGATGCCTGGTTGGTAACCGAGTGTGGAGAAATAATCCACACCGGTGAGGCACATCACCTGCCACCACGAATGTTGTTTGTGTGTAGTGGAAGAATCGCGCGACGACCCGCTTCGTTTGAGGCCCTCTAAAAGCCAGAGCTGAAACTTACGTCGTGATCTCTGAAGCAGCCCCATCGTGGTGTCAGTCAATCACAAGATTACGCATCTGTCCTAAAAAAAAAGCGGGCGGGGGCCTCCCACAGCCCCCACCCTAAGGCCACGTGTCCTCACCCCACGCGACCACTTCGTCCACCGGGGAGGTGAACGCATGCGGATTATGCAATAGTCCGTCTAAACTTTCAACCTGCTTATTTGTTTTAGGGAAATCGCAATATTCGTTGCAGCGTGGAGGCACGACAGTAAAATTTATAGACCGCATAAGCAACTTCAATCGAGCGCGAGACCGTGTTCCTGTGATCGTCTCGATTGAGGTTGTTGAAGCGTTATCTTTCCCTGTTTGCAGCACCGGGTAAATCCGTCGCCTGGGCCAGATCCGGACCCTTCTGTTCGTGGGCCAGGTCTGAGAAAGCAACGATCAGAAGCAGCACTGCGATACTGACGGTGCAGAGGATGTAAAGGATGGCCGATTGTTCGAGATAGATCAGAGTGATGACAACGGCAGCGATACCCAGAGCCCATAGGGCGGTCATTAATTTTCGGCGCCGGCGCTCACCAGCGATTGTTTTACGGTTCATATTATTCCTGATTTTCACTGCGTCCTCGGCGAATCTCAGTGTTCTCTGCGTTAAACAACAATTCAAACGCAGAGAACACTGAGATACGCCGAGGACGCAGAGAAGGCAAAATTAATAAATTATTCGCATCGGCAGGTAGCTTCCCGACGATGAGACTGCGCTTTGGATACCTCCGGTAAACGCACTGAAAAGTGTCTGCCCGATGCGCGCTCCTGAAAAGAGGCCCGATTCGCTGACTTCGATGGTGTCGTATGGTTCCAGCACGAAGTCTGGCTTCTGGTTCTTTTTAATTGAAGCTACATCGACGTGAAATTGTTTCTGTTCGGTCGTTCCCGGAACCACTCGATAGACCATGACGTCATTCAGCTTCGCTTCTTTTCTCGCGCCACCCACCATCGCGAGCGCACGGCTCAACGTGAGGTTGTCGCGAAGATAAAGACCACCCGGCGCCATCACCGCGCCCGTAATGTAAACCGGCTCTGCTTCTGTCACCATCACGTAATCTCCGGGACGAATCACCGGATTCGCTTCGCGCTTTCCAACGCGAAGGTCTGAAATCTTTACGACGCTGAGCGGGATTCTCGTGCTGTCGATCGGTGCTGCTTCAGCTTCTTCACCCGGCTCTGGACACATCAATGGCTCCGTGTGAAGTATTTGAATCGTGCCGGCTGCGCGTTCAGTGAAGCCACCAGCAACAGCCATCAACTCATTCAAACGCACCTTTCTTTTCATCTC
>DATFDT010000003.1:0-6551 GCA_035251975.1 Pyrinomonadaceae bacterium
CGTTCAAAACGTAGTGATCATCTTGCTCCACCGCGCGCGTCTGCATCGCGAATGCATCGGAACCCGAACCCGGCTCACTCAGTGCGTACGCGCCGACGCTCTCGCTCGCGAGTCGCGTCAGGTATTTCTTTTTCTGATCCGCCGTGCCCCAACGAATGAAAGCGTTATTGACAAGCGTGTTCTGCACGTCGACAAAAACGCCGACCGACGCGTCAACGCGCGACAACTCTTCAACCGCGAGAATCGCAGTGAAAAAATTCGCGCCCGCGCCACCAAACTCCTCGGGCGTCTCGATGCCCATCAAACCGAGGTCGAAACACTGCTTGATGATCGCTGGATCGAGCTTCGCGACCTCGTCCATGTGCTCGACGCGCGGCCGCAATTCGCCCTCGGCAAATTCGCGCACGCTCGAGCGAAACATCGTCTCGTCTTCTGTAAGTGTGGTGAGTGGACTCGGCGCAGGTTGTCCAATTGCTGATTGGGATTGACTCATGTGTTGATGCTCGTCTTACGGTGTCGAAATGGAACATTGCATCATAAACTAAAGCCACAAAAACGCACAAAAGCCATCCACAGATTACGCAGATGGATTATATGAATCAGCCTAATCTGTGGATGAAAGGTGCTGGAAGGTATACTGGTTGCTGAGAATCGACCGATGGCGAACGATGTTTTGACTCAGAACCAAAGTGGGAGCAGGAGATTTGCGCCACTTGGAATCATCTTCGGTCTGTTAGGACTGCTTCTGTTTGCCTATTTCGTGAGCCGCGCGGGCGTCGGCGAGATTCTTTCAAACATTCAGCGACTCGGCGCCGGTTTTGTCCTCATTCTTGCTGTTTCGAGTACTCGCTACATCGTCCGCGCACTCGCTTGGACGCGCTGCATCGAGCCGCCGTATCGACTTCCTTTTCGCGATGCATTCGCGGCCCGTTTGATGGGCGACGCGCTCGGCAACATCATCCCATTCATAAGTGTGGCTGTGAGTGAGCCGTCGAAGGCCGTGTTTGTTAAGGATCGTGTGCCTTTGATGGTGGGCTTGTCGGCGCTCGCGATTGAAAACATTTTTTACGCGCTCACGGTCGCGATCTTTATCTTTTCAGGCACTGCGACCTTGTTGCTCACGTTTGCCCTTCCGAAAGCGTTGCGATACGCGAGCATCGGCGCTCTTGTTACGACGCTCGTCATCATTCCTTTGGTTTTTCTCTTAATTCGATCGCAGGCGAGGTTTCTGAGTGGCGCCCTGGGGTTTCTAAGTAGACGTGGCGTGTTGCCGAAGCTCGTTGCGAAAGTTAGACCGCGAGCGCAGTCGTTGGAAGATCGTGTTTACGGGTTTTATGCGAGGAGCCGGCGGAGTTTTCTGTCAATCTTTTTACTGGACATGTGTTTTCACGTGGCTGGCGTGGCGGAGGTTTTCATCACGCTTTCGCTTATCAGTCCGGTGGCGCCGACGCTCACGCAGGCGTTCATACTCGAATCGGTGAATCGAATCATCAACGTGGCATTTAAATTTATTCCGCTGCGCGCCGGTGTTGATGAAGGTGGAACCGGGCAGGTCTCGAAGGTCCTGGGCTTCGCGAAAGGAATCGGAGAGACACTTGCGATCGTGAGAAAAGGCCGCGACATCTTCTGGAGCGCGATTGGTTTACTTTTAATTTGGAAAAGAAATCCGCGTTCATCCGAGTAAATCCGCGGCTAAAATCCTTACTCGTAAGCGAGCGCGTTGACTGGATCGAGATTTGAAGCTCTCCACGCCGGATATAGCGCCCCCAAGATCCCGCCAACGATACCAATCGTCCCCGCCACAACCGCCCACCGCCAACTGTACTCAAACACCAGCCCGTAAGTTTTGTGAATCAAATATCCCGCGACGAGTGAAACCACAAACCCCGTCACCAACCCAATCAAACTGATCAGTATCGCTTCCTTCTCGATGATCCCCACGATGTAACCGCGCGACGCGCCCATCGCTTTCAAGATCCCGATCTCGCGCGTGCGCTCCGTGATCGTCGTGTACATCGCCAGCATCACCACGAGCGAGCTCACGACCGCCGCGAGCACAACCAGCACACGCAAAAACACGCCGAGGAGCGGAATGCTCCTCTCAAAACTCGTAAATACTTCGCGCGTCGGCTGGATCGTATTCCCCGGCAACTCCCGATCGATCCGCTGCGCGACTTCCTGAAGCTGGTCCGAATTGCGAAGTTTCAAAAAGATGAACGTACACTTGCCTTCAGCTTCAAGCGCTTTCTGCATTGCCGCGAGCGACATCTTCACGCGCGCTCCCGATTCAGGAGAATAAATGCCCGCGATGCGATAGTCCTGTGTGCCGAGCGGTTTCATTCGATCGCCCACGTGCAGATTGTTTTGTCCAGCTTTGACCACATCGATCACAACTTCGTCATCGCTTTGTGGACCACGTCCCGCGACCATGCTGATGCCATTCATCCGCGCGTAAGCGTCCCAGTTGACGCCATCGATCTGCTCGATCCCGATTCCTTTCGTGCCCTGGTTGAAATGACGAATGACCGGCAGCGCTTCTTCAATACCCTCGATTTGCTTCAATCGATCGACATATCTCGTATCGAGATTGGCGGTCGTGGCGGTCAGTTGCACCGCGCCGGGCCGCATGAAGATCAACTCCGCGCGGACGTTCGTGGCCCGACGCTGCAACTCATTTGACATACCGCGCGCGAGGCCCGTGAATAGCATGACCAGGGCCACACCGAGCGCCACGCCGGCGACGCTCACGAGCGTGCGAATCGGTCGTTGGCGAATGTTTGAAGTGACGAGGTTATCCATTTGCAATAAGTTTCGGACAGGTCTTAATTTGGAGTATAACCTAGCTGCGGCAAAAACATTATGAAGACGCACAAATCACCATTCATCTACTCCCTATCAGTCTTAATTATCCTGCTCGCTCTCGTTCTCGTGGGCCGCAGCTTTGCCCCGGAGCGGGTGCAAATCACGATCCTCGGTACGACGGATCTGCACGGCAACATCAATCCGATCGACTATTACACCAACAAACCCGACAACCGCGGCATCGCGAAAGTCGCGACGTTGATCAAGCGCATTCGTAAAGAACAGCAAAATGTCGTGCTCATAGATTCGGGCGACACGATCCAGGGCTCGCCGCTCGAGTCGTTTCACGGTCGCAAGAACAACGCGCCACCCGATCCGATGATGCTCGTGATGAACTCGCTCAACTACGACTCGATGACGGTCGGTAATCACGAGTACAACTTCGGTCTCAAGGTCCTCGAGAAAGCACGGGGGGAAGCAAAATTCCCGTGGCTATCCGCGAATACGTACGACACGACCAAACAGGAAACACACTACAAGCCTTACATCATCAAGGAAATCGCGGGCGTGAAAATCGGCATCCTCGGTTTGACGACGCCGGGCATTCCCAACTGGGACAATCCGCCAAACTATGCTGGCCTCGAATTTCACGAGCCACTCGTCGAAGCACGCAAGTGGGTTCCGATCCTCCGCGATCAGGAGAAAGCTGACGTCGTCGTGATCGCGATGCACATGGGACTCGAAGAAGATCTGAGCACGGGTGTAATGAGCCCGGGCCAGGTGCTACACGAAAACGAAGCGATCTTGATCGCGAAGGAAGTTCCGGGCGTCGACGTGATCTTCATGGGCCACACGCATCGTGACGTGCCTTCGCTCTACATCAACGGCGTGTTATTGACGCAAGCTAACCACTGGGGCCGGCATCTCGCGCGCGCCGATCTGTACTTGCAGAAAGCAGGCACGGGCTGGCGTATGTATGCGAAGTCGGCGCGTACGATGCCGAGTGACGATCGGGTCGAACCGGATCCGGAAGTGGTGAAAATCGCGGAACCTTACGATCGTGAGACGCAGGCGTGGTTGTCGCGTGAGATCGGTGAGTCAACTGAGGAATTAACCGCACGTGACGCGCGCTTTGGTGACACCGCGATCCTCGATCTGATTCAGAAAGTACAGTTGGACGCGGGTAAAGCGGACGTGTCGATGGTGGCGAGTTTCAACCCAGCCGCGCGCATCGCGAAAGGTCCGGTGAGCGTGCGTGATATCGCGGGTTTGTATGTTTATGAAAACACGCTCGTGGTGCTGGAAGTTACGGGCCAGCAGCTCAAAGACGCGCTGGAACACTCCGCGAAATATTTTAAGGAACACGTTCCCGGCAAGCCGGCGAGCGATCTGGTCGACGAAAAAATTCCCGCTTACAACTTCGACATCGCTGAAGGCGTCACTTACGATCTCGACATCTCGAAACCGATTGGTCAGCGAATTCAAAACCTGCGCTTTCATGGTCAGCCCTTGTCAATGACGAGAAAACTTCGACTCGCGACTAACAACTATCGCGTAAACGGCGGCGGTGGCTACGACATGTACAAGAACGCGCCGGTGGTCTACCGGTCGAGTGAAGAGATCCGCGAGCTGATTATCGATTGGGTTGAGAAGAACAAAACGGTTCCTACGAAGCCGAATAATAATTGGCGGATTATTCCCTAGAGAAGTTGTTAGACAGGATTTACAAGATTGACGGGATAAGAGATCATCTTGTGAATTTTGTAAATCCTGTAATTCTGTAAACCATGCCTCCTCGTCTCGCAGCCATCTCGGGCAAACTCAAAGGAGCTATCTTCGCACTGAATGAAGAGTCGCTCATCATCGGTCGTGAGACCGGCGCCGATCTCTGCATCGCCGACGCGTCTGTCTCGCGCCGTCACTCGACAATCGAAAAGCACGAAACAGGATTCGTAATCACGGATCTCGAAAGCCTCAACGGCACCTTTGTTAACGACGTGCCGATCAGGACTCGACTCCTCGAGCACGGCGATCGCGTTCGCATCGGCGATTCGCAGTTTCTGTTTTTGACGCACGAAGGTGACGCGACTTCGAAGTCGAGCGACGTCAGGATAGATGAGGCGCACGTCGCCAGCGGCTCCACGGTCCAGATTCGTTTCGACGACGCGATGTATCAGATGACGCGCGATCTCAGCGCGCTCATAAAGATTAGCACGGCAATCAACTCAATTCGTGGTCTCGACAATCTGCTCGAACGATTGCTCGATCTGCTCTTCGAAGTCGTGCCCGCAGAGCGCGGTGCGATCCTGCTTACTGACGAAAGCTCTTTCGAAACGAGCCTCGTGTTCGGACTCGATCGAGTGTACGGCAAAGACGCGGCAGTCAATGTCAGTCGCACGATCGTGCAGCAGGTGTTGCGCGATGGTGTCGCGTTGCTGGCTAACGACGCGCCCTCGCACACCTCGCTTATCACTGACAGTTTGATTGAAGCGCGTACGCACTCAGTGCTGTGTGTGCCGCTGATTCTGTTCGATCGCAAACACGGCGTAATCTATCTCGACAGCACTGTGACGCGCGATCACTTCAATCGCGATCACTTGCAGCTCGTCACTGCGATCGCCGGTATTGCGGCGGTCGCGATCGAGAATGCGCGACAGTTTGAATGGCTCGAGACTGAGAACGAGCGGTTGCGGACGGACGTTAATATCGAGCACAACATGGTCGGCGAAAGCGCCGCGATGCAGCGCGTTTATCACTTCATCTCGAAAGTCGCGCCAACTGAGGCGACGGTCCTGATCGGTGGAGAGAGTGGGACAGGCAAGGAGTTGGCTGCGCGTGCGATTCATCGAAACAGCAAACGCGCGCAGAAGCCGTTCATGGCGGTGAATTGCGCCGCGCTCAACGAGTCGCTGTTGGAGAGTGAGTTGTTTGGGCACGAGAAGGGATCGTTTACGGGTGCGTTCGCGCAGAAGAAGGGCCGGCTCGAAATCGCGGATGGCGGCACGGTTTTTCTCGACGAGGTTGGAGAATTAACGCCGCCGCTGCAAGTCAAACTGTTGCGCGTGCTCCAGGAGCGAGAGTTTGAACGCGTCGGGGGAACTGTGACGATCAAAGTCGACCTGCGTGTGATCGCGGCGACGAACAAGAACCTTGAAGAAGCGATCGAGATGGGCCAGTTTCGAGAGGATCTTTATTATCGTCTCAACGTAGTTTCTCTTGAGATGCCCGCATTGCGTGAGCGACGCGAAGATATCATGCTGCTTGCGAACTACTTCGCAGACAAGTTCGGTTCGCGTTCTAATCGAAAGTTGAAAGGCTTCACGGAGGAAGCGCGCGCGCGTTTGACATCGCACGATTGGCCAGGCAATGTGCGCGAGCTTGAGAATGCAATCGAGCGCGCGGTGGTACTCGGGACGACCGATCTGATACTGGCGGAAGATCTGCCGGAGGTGTTGCTCGAGAGAGAAGTTAACGTTGCAAATCTGAATACGTATCATGGCGCAGTGGCACAGGCGAAGAAACAAATTATCCTGAACGCAATGCAGCAGACGGCGGGCAATTTCACTGACGCCGCGAAGCTTCTCGGAGTGCATCCGAATTATTTACAACGCCTGGTTGGCAATCTGAATTTGAGAGAGCAAGTGAAAAGATAGGCAATGAAGTGTTTAGGAAGAGAAAAGCTTGAGAGAAGAACAAGTCAGGAAGAGGGGCTTGCCCCCGCTCGTCGAATCCAAGCAACAGCGGGGGCA
>DATFDT010000004.1:0-4828 GCA_035251975.1 Pyrinomonadaceae bacterium
TGCCCCCGCTCGTCCAATCCAAGCAACAGCGGGGGCAAGCCCCTCTTCCTGACTTGTTCTCTTATCAGGGTTGTTAATGCATTACCGTCGGGCCGGCACGAGCACGCACCTTTTTGAAAAGGAGTCCCGCGGGCATGCAGATCAGGCAGAGGAACGCGAGGAGACGGAAGTTATCGATGTAGGCCAGCAGCGTCGCTTGCCTCACGAGCGTCTGATACATCGCACCGTATGCTTGCTGAGTCGCCGTCACAACATTGCTGTGCTCCGCAAAGCCCGAGACCATCTGGCTTAGCCGTTCGCGAAACACCGGGTCGTAAGGCGTCAAGTGCGACACCATCGCCGCCTGATGCGCCTGCGCTCCACGCGCGAGCATCGTCGTCACCATCGCAATCCCAAAACTCCCACCCACGTTGCGCATCAGGTTGTAGATGCCCGTCGCGTTCCCAATCTGCTCGTTATTCAGTGTGCCCGTCGCGATCACAGTCAACGGGACAAAAACAAAACCCAGTGCGAAACCACTAAACACCTGCGGCCACGCGATGTTGCGCACCGTAATCTCCAGATCGATGTTGCCGAGCAGGTAAGTAGACGCAGCCAGAATGCCGAATCCGAACACGATCAGGTAACGACCATCGACCTTTCCGATCAAACGCCCCACGAGGACCATCGAAACGATCGCGCCGATACCGCGTGGACTCACCGCAAGCCCGCTTTGCAACGCCGGGTAACCGAGCAGCGTTTGCAGAAACAACGGCAGCAGCGCAGTGGTACCGTAAAGCGCGATACCCACCGTAGCGATCAGCGCTGTGCCGGTTGCAAAGTTCCGATTAGCAAGTACTCGCAGATTGACGATCGGATCTTTTGTGCGCAGCTCCCAGATAACGAACGCAACGAGGGCAACGATCGCGATCAGGAGCGATCTCACTATGAATGGCGATGAGAACCAGTCGTCTTCCTGACCTTTATCCAGCACGAGTTGTAATGTTGCAAGACCAACCGCCATCAGTCCGAAACCAACGTAATCGATGCGACCGGGCCTTTGACTCCTGATGTACGGTGGATCTTCGATGAACGTCTTAGCCATTAACATTGCGAGCAGGCCGACCGGAATATTGATGTAAAAGATCCAGCGCCAGGAATAATTATCGGTGATCCAACCTCCGAGCGTTGGTCCAATAATCGGAGCGACAACGATTCCCATTCCATAAACCGCCATCGCTGAGCCACGTCTGTCTGCCGGAAAACTCTCCAACAACACCGCCTGCGCAATCGGCTGCAAAGCTCCGCCGCCAGCACCTTGTAGAATGCGCGCAACTAGTAATAGGCCCAGACTCGTTGCCGCGCCACACAGCGCTGATGACAACGTGAAGATCCCGATGCAAACGATCAGAAACCGCTTGCGACCGAAGACGTAGCCCAGCCAATTTGTCGCCGGAAGAATGATGGCGTTGGAAATCAGATAACTCGTCAGCACCCAGGTTGACTCTTCCGGAGTCGCCGAAAGGTTGCCGGCGATGTGCGGCAGCGCCACGTTCGCAACCGAAGTGTCGAGCACTTCCATAAAGGTGGCAAGCATTACCGAAGTCGCGATCAGCCAGGGATTGAAGCTCGGCTTCCAGTTGTTCTCAGGCGTCATTTAACCGCCACCTCGGGAACGACTGACATTCCCGGCGCGAGCATGTGCTTCGGATCCGGCGGCTCGTCAAAAACGATCTTCACCGGCACACGCTGAACAACCTTGACGTAGTTGCCCGTCGCATTCTCAGGTGGAATCAAACTGAACCGCGCACCAGTGCCTGCCTGAATGCTGTCAACGTGTCCTCTGAATTTTTTGTCAGGATATGCATCGACACTGATCTCGACAGACTGTCCCGGCGTCATTCGGCCAATCTGGTTTTCCTTGAAGTTCGCCGTGACCCACACGTCGCCGGGAACAATCGCCAGCAGCGGCTGACCGATCTGGACCAACGCGCCCTCTTCCACACTCTTGCGCGTCACGCGCCCATCCTCGGGCGCATAGATCTTCGTGTACGAGAGCTCGAGCTCAGCTTGTGCAACCTGTGAGCGCAACTGCTCGGTCGTCGCACCCGCCGTCTCGGCCTGCGCCTGGCTGACCGCGACTTGCTGTGGCGCGGCGTTCGCCTGGGCCAGTCGACCGAGCGCCTCGTTGACACTGGCCTGCGCACTTCCGATTTGCGTCTGCGCCTGTTGCGCGGTTTGTGCGGCAGCATTTTGCGCCGCGCGCGCTTCGTTCACGCGCGCTTCTGCGGCGGTAACTCGCTGTCGCGCGACTTCGAGTTGGGCAGCGGCTGTGTTGGCCGTTGTCTCGGCCTGTACCAACCGCTGTTGCGAAATCTCGTCTTTCGCATACAGCTCCCTGTAACGCTCGACATCAGCATTCGCTCGTGTCACATCCGCTTGTGCTGCGACGACCTGGGCTTGAGTCTGAGCCAAATTTGCTTGCGCAGTCGATACGGCGGAAGTGGCTTCACTCGCACGACTACGCAAACTAGCCGCACCGGCGCGCGAAGATGCGACGTCAGAACGCGATTTCTGCACTGTCGCACGCGCCTGTTGCACGGTTGCGGACGTCGTCGCACGCGTCAACGTCACATTCGTTTTAGCTTCGTTCTCTTTCGCAAGACCAGCGTCCAACGCGGCCTTGGCCTGTTGTAAACGAACTTCGTAATCACGCGCATCGAGCTCAACGATCAGATCACCGGCCTTCACCTGCTGGTTGTCATTCACATAGATCTTCGCGACGTACCCCGAAGCCTTCGGACTCACCTGAATGATATGTCCGTCGATAAATGCATCATCTGTTGATTCATGCGAACGCGAGTAGAGCCAGTAGCGCACGCCGAAGATTGCTCCAAGCAGCAGCACAACCGCGACCGCGATAATCACACCGCGACGTTTGTAAAATGGGCGCCGCGCTACTTCGGCATCCGGTTGGTCGGGTTCTGGTTCTTCTTCGTCAACCCGCTTAATCTGCGGCCTGGATCTCACCATCGAAATGTCTCCGCTCGTCCTAGTGCTGCCGCGAGATTCAAACGTGCGGCGTTGTGTTGCGCGAGTGCAGTCACCTGCGAAACACGCGCATTCGCGAGCGATGTTTGTGCCGTGATCACCTCGAGATTGTCCGCGACGCCCGCCCGGAAACGATCGCGCGCCATCTCGAGCTCGCGTTGGGCCAACGTCACGCTTTCGTCAGCCGCGCGCACTTGCACAGCCGCAGTCCGCAACGTCGTCAACGCCAAGCGCACGTCTTCCTCAACTTGTCCGCGAATGTTTGCGAGCGACAATTCAGTTTGTTTTTGTCGACTCGCGGCTGCCGTCACTCTTCCCTGCGTCAATCCACCATTGAAAATCGGCACGTTGAGCTGCAGGGCGACTCGTCGTGTCGGTAAATCGAAACTGCCAGGCGTGATACCACTGGAGCCGTAGTCACCGACGACTTCCAGCGACGGCAGATGCTCCGCGCGCGCCGATTGCACCTCGAGTTGACTGACTCTGTTCTCTTCTTCGGCAACCTGAATCTCACGACGATCCTGGGCAGCCTGAGCCACGGCTGTATCAACCGACGGCAATGGATCTTCGACGAATCGCAGTTGATCGGTCAGGGTCATCGCACTGCCAAGTGGTAAGCCGATCAGTCGCTGCAAGTTCAAACGCGCCTGTTCAGAATCTGTTTGCGCCTGGGCCAAACCGGTTTGCTGCTCGGCCAAACGCGTCTGAGCACGAATGACGTCGACTCCGGTTGCGACACCGGCGTTGCGCTGATCCCGCGCGAGTTGAAGTAAAGCCTGGGCCAACTCTACATTCGCTTGTGCTGCTACAACTGCACGGTCAGCACGCAATGTTTCGAGATAACTCAGACCTGTCCGACTCGCCACCTCTTCACGCGCGAGAGCTTCGCTCAACTCAGCCACGCGAACGCCGGCTTTGCCAGACTGATAATTCCGAATCGCGCTGAGATCGAAGACTGTTTGTCTTAACAACAAACGCGCGTCGAAGTTTTTGAAGGGTCCGAGAAAAGTCTGACTGATACCCGGGAAAGTTCCGGGCTGGAAGCCGAGGGCGACGAGATTCATCGTCAGGTTCGCCTGGTACGCGACGCCTGAAACATTAGGCAGCAAGGGTGCGCGCGCTTGCTCCTGCTGGCCGCGAGCTTCGTTGCGACGTTCGTGTGCGCGAAGTGTTGCGAGATTGTTCTCGATTGCGAGTCTGACTGCTTGCTCATAACTCAACGTGGTGGGCTGGCCGCGTGAAATCTTCGCCGCACCGGGAATCTCCTGCGCCGCCAGGGAGGTCGCGCTGAGCAGAATACTAACTACTGTGACCAATAGGCTCCTCGGTCCCATAACGGTCTATTTATTTCATAGAGCAGGGTGTGGCGTATTGTCTCGGATTGTCCTGAATTGCTCGAATTTGCGCTCGCAAAACCGGACAAAAGAAAGCAACTAACGAGAAGACCTAACACCTTATTTGCATTTACTTTCAGGCATCATGCAGGCAATCAAAATAATCAAACCGAATAAGAGTGCGAATGAGGCAGCAACTGAGATCAAGAAAACTGTTGAGCCCAGCACGCGGACGATAGCGAACACAGTAAAGAGCTGGATCGAGGAGTCGCAGCAGCGCAGGCGCAACCAGCCACGCTCTCTAGCGGCGATCAGTATTGTCGTAGCGCCTCAATAAACCGCAAAGAAGAATTAGCCACAAAGAAGCACAAAAACACAAAACCAAAATAGAACAAGTTAGTTGGAAATGAACAAGTAAGGAAGAGGGGCTTGCCGCCGCTCGTCGAATCCAAGCAACGGCGGGG
>DATFDT010000005.1:0-10700 GCA_035251975.1 Pyrinomonadaceae bacterium
TCGATCAGCAGAGCGCCACAACGGAGAGGAAATGGGGCTCTGAGTCGTTGTCCGCCATGCCTGGCGGTGCGGGCTCTTGCCTGGGAGCGCGGCAAACCTTGGGCTACAGTCATCTGAAAATTTTTATCTTTTTCTCTGTGCAACCTCTGTGTTCTCTGTGTCTCGGTGGTTGATTGGTACGCATATCACCACCGAGACACAGAGAACACAGAGGTTGCACAGAGAAATCCAAACTAGCCAACTAAAAAGTGCAGCGTCGTTTCGCCAACGCGCAGTTTATCGCCACTGTCGAGCACGCGAGGCTGGCGCGGCGCGAGACGCACCGAGTCGTTGATCACGGTGCCGTTCACCGAGCCGAGATCCTCGACGAGAAATGTTTCTCCTTCAAGCCAGATGCGGGCATGCCGTCGCGAAACTTTCGTTTCCGGATCGAATCGCGAAAGATCGATTTCCGGGAAAATGTTTGAATGTGGATCGGTACGTCCGAGCAAGTTGCTGTCTTTCTGCAGGATGAACGACGCGTCGAGCTCAGTGGTTCCCGCAACGACGAGCTTCGCCGTCGGTCGAACAGTGTGCAACAGCGACGAGCTCGTTCCAATACCAGCAAGCGGCTGTCGCGCGCCGCAGTGCGCACAAAACACGTCGTCAGCAGCAATGCGGCCACCGCAAAAGCCGCAATAGACTGTTTGCACCTGCACCGTCTCGATGCCCGAAACAGGCGTGGGCATTCCATAACTGACTCGTCCCGACAACAACTTCTCGAGATGAATCGCGAGCTCGTTTCGCATCTCGCCCGCGGTCCGGAAACGATCTTCCGGCTTGTACTCGACCGAGCGCATCAGGATCATCTCCATCTCGCTCGAGATTGACGGCGCGATCTGGCGCGGTCGCGGGTTCTTCGTGAAATCAAATATCAGGAGCGGGTTGTCCTGCGGATCGGAGCCGGTCATAAGGTGAAACATCGTCGCGCCGAGACTGTAAACATCAGACGCAGGCTGCACGCGTCCACTGAACAGCTCCGGCGGCGCGTAACCCATCGTGCCGACCGCAGTCACACCTTTTTCCTGTTGCGAAACCCAGCGCGCAATACCGAAATCGATCAGCATCACTCGACCCGTGTTGCCGTCGATCATCAAGTTCGCCGGCTTAAGATCGCGATAGATGATCGGTTTCGGTCGTGAATGCAGGTAATCGAGAACGTCAGCGACTTGCATGCCCCAATCGGTAACAGTCTTCTCGTCTAGTCTGCCGCCGACTGCCGCACGCATGCGCGATGCGAGGTCGCCTCCCGAAATATATTTCATGACGAGATAAAAACGACCGAGCTTATCGTCGTAGAAATAGTCGTAGATAGTCGGGATGCAAGGATGTTCGAGCGACGTCAACAACAACGACTCGCGTTTGAAGTCGCCAATCGCTTTTTCATGCTGTGCCGGATCGAGGTGCGACTCGACCATCTCCTTCACAGCGCGCGGCGCGTCGCCGAGATTGCGATCCTTCGCGAGATAGACCGCGCCCATGCCGCCGCCACCGATGCGGCGCACGATCTCGTAGCGACCATTCAAAACGGTGTTCGAGGCAAGTTGCTTTACGCTCGGACGTTTGCCGCCGGTAGTGCCTTCTTTTGGCGTTGAAGTTTTGCCTGGAAGTTCGACGTTGTCAGTGAACGAGCCACCCAGTGAATTTGAAGAGAGCGGGGCGGACGGCTCAATACTTTCCGGATCGACATACGTCGTCTCGAGACTGCCGGAAGGTTCCTCCGGTGCAGGTTCAGGCTGGTCTGGCGCGGCCGTCACGTGGACCGGTTCGTCATCGAGCGTATTGGCCCATTCGCGGCCTGCACGTGGCGGCAGATCGACCCCGTCGCCGGGATTCGCGGCGAGGGTCTTCAGCTCCGCCGAGTCGGGCATTAGCTGCATACCGCAATTACCGCAGAAATGCTCGCCGGGCGATACGTGCGCCCCACATGAATTGCACTCAGACATTTTTTAGGATTTCTCTGTGCAACCTCAGTGTTCTCTGTGTCTCTGTGGTGGTTTTTCCCAACAAATTTTTTAACCACAGAGACACAGAACACAGAGACCGCACAGAGAAGAAATTCTATTTCACAATATGGAAGCGCAAAAAAGTTTTGCCGACGATGATTTCGTCACCGTCGCATAACGCCTGGCGCTGTCCCGGCGCTAACCTCTTCCCCCGATTGATAAACGTACCGTTTGTGGATCCCAGATCTTCGAGAAAGTACTGGCCGTTGTTTAGAGTGATGCGTGCGTGACGTCGAGAGACCTTAGCTTCAGGATCGTCGGTGTCCAGATCCACGTCAGGGAAGATACCGCCGTCGGCATCCCAGCGGCCGATCTGGGCTTCGACATCACTCAACATAAACTGTTTTCCGGTCGAGCGGCCCTTTTCGATAACCAGGCGGGCGTGCGGTTTGGCAGCAGCGCGTAACGCTGAATAACTGAGGCCGGCGGAGACGCGTCCACCAACTTCAGCAGTCGATCCCGGCGACGGAGCATGATTGCCGTTACCACCGTGCGCGGGTCTCTGCTGCACGGGATTGGGACGGCCATTCGGTCTCAATGGCGCGCCACATTCGTCGCAATACTGCGAGCCATCGAGATTTTCTGTTTTGCACCTATCGCACGTAATCATAGTCTTAAAAAAAGCAAATCATTTTAGCGCGAAACCCCGTCGCCAGCCAACGCATCATAAAAAACGCGGCATGCACGGAACCGAGCGCGGTAGCGCCGGGTCTAATTCCATGAGCAAGCGTCTTAGTTGGCTTTGACCCGGCGCTACTGCGCTCGGTTCTGTGCGTTCGCAAGTGTTAATAAATCGCACAATTTAGCGTTTGAAATATGCCTCCTCGCGTTTGCTCTTCGATGAAACTGTTTGATAAGTTTCCACGTAGAAGCATCTTCGAGAATTTGAAGGCCCCCTGCAAAAAGGAACGAAAGAATGGCATTGAGTCGCAAAAAGAAGATCATTATCGGCGTGGTGGTGGTTGCGGTGCTCGCTATCGTCGTCGTTATCAGCGTGGTTGCAACCCGTAAAGAAGAGCCCGAGGTTGTGACCGTCAAGCTCGAAACCAGACCTGAGCTGAAACAGACCGTGACCGCATCGGGCGAGGTGCGACCAATACGCTATATCAAGCTTACAAGCGAGGTTCCCGGCCGTATTGAAGAGATTTACGTGACTGCCGGCGACATGGTGACCAAAGGCAAGCCGCTAGTCCGCGTCGATCCAACGCAGCTACAGTCGAATCAGGAAGCACAGTGGGCCGCAACACAGGCGTCAATAAACGACGTGCAAAACGCGCGTAACGCGGTCAATTCAGCGCAACAGTCGCTCGTCGTAGCCGAGGCTTCAGTCGCGGCGGCGCGACAGCAGGTCGTAGCCCTGCAAACGGCTGTAGATAAAGCCCAGGTTGAGCTCAACACAGCCCAGCGAGAGCTCAAACGCTACACCGAATTGATCGAAGCCGGCGTGGCCTCGCGAGTCGAATACGATACCGCCCGCGACCGCTTCGACACGGCCAAGATTTCTGTAGAAACGGCCAAAGCCAATCTCGAAGCGCAGAGAATCGCCGTAAAAGAAGCCACGGAGCGCGCGAATCAACAGCGCATCTCAGTGAAAGAGGCACAAACGAGCATCAAGTCGTCAGAAATGCGCGCCAGCCAGCAGGCGGCGATGCTGCGTGGTCAACAGAGCCAGCGCTCGAAGGCGACGCAATTGTCGCCATTGAACGGCGTGGTTGCTGACATTCCGACGCGCGTCGGTGAGTTTGCTGTCGCGGGTCTATCGACAACGCCGCTGATGACCATCGCTGACATGTCGCAGATCAACGTTGAAGTTAACGTCGACGAGACGGAGATCAACAACGTCAAGGTGGGCCAGGAAGCGAAGGTCAAGGTTGACGCGCTCGGCGATAAGGAAATCAAGGCAGTTGTCACGCAGAAGAATCCGCTCGCGATTTCGAAATCAGACCAGACGGGCGGCTTGTCGAATCGCGTGAACGTGCAGGAAGCGAAAGAGTTCAAGGTCACACTCGAGCTGAAAGACTTGCCGGAAGATGTCACGAGCGCGCTGCGTCCCGGCATGAGCTCAACCGCGACAATCACAACCGATACCAAGAACAACGTGCTGGCCGTGCCGCTCGAAGCGATCGTCGAGAAGGCGCCCGCGGCCGCATCGCCAAGCGCGACTGTTTCAGGCAGTGTTCCAACGGCATCACCGGTTGGTGAGAAGCCGAAAGCGCAAAAGGGTGTTTACGTCGTCGAGAATAACAAAGTCAGATTTATCGAAGTGACCACAGGCATCACCGGTGAGGCTGATATCGAGATCACGAGTGGTGTGTCGCCACAAATGGAGATCGTCCGTGGGCCCAGTCGCGTGTTGAAGACGCTGAAAGACGGAATGACCATCAAGCGTCAGACGAAGAAACCCGGCAACGCAAATGAAAAAGAGGCCTAGATGAGTGACGCCGCTACGCTAACGCTTACGCCGCCAGAGAGTGTGACCACGCCCCGCGTCGAGGTCAACGGGCACGACCCGAGAATGCTGATCTCGATGCGCAACATCTGGAAGACTTACCAGATGGGAACGGAGAAAGTTCACGCGCTGCACGGAGTGTCGTTTGATATCCCTCGTGGCGAGTACATCGCGATCATTGGTCCATCCGGTTCGGGCAAGTCGACGTTGATGAATCTGATCGGCTGTCTCGATACGCCGAGTCAGGGTGAATACTGGCTCAACGGCAAGAACGTCTCTGAGATGGACGACGATGAGCTTGCGCGCATTCGCAATCAGGAAGTCGGTTTCGTTTTCCAAACGTTCAATCTGCTCGCGCGCGCCACGGCGTTGCACAACGTCGAGCTGCCGCTAATTTACGGTGGTATTGGCGCATCGCAGCGACATGAGATGGCGAAGAAAGCCCTCGAGGCCGTGGACCTGACCGAGCGTATGACTCACAAGCCCAACGAACTCTCGGGCGGTCAGCGACAGCGTGTCGCGATCGCACGCGCGCTCGTGAATCATCCGTCGATTCTGCTGGCTGACGAACCGACCGGAGCGCTCGACTCGCACACCAGCATGGAGATCATGGATCTCTTCGAAAGGCTGCACTCGGAAGGGAACACGATCATCGTCGTGACACACGAGCACGATATCGCCGAACGCGCCCACCGCGTTGTCTCGATTCGCGACGGTCTAATCGAAAAAGACGAACGTATTAAATAGCCACAAAAAGGCACAAATGCACAAAAGAAAGCAAGTGAAGAAAAGTTCTTCTTTTGTGCTTTTCGTGCATTTCGCGCCTTTTGTAGCTAAGAGGCCGAGGTAGCAGTGTTTCGTCTCACCGCCATTTGGGAGGCGTTTCGTGTCGCCACTGCCAGCCTGCGCGCTAACAAGCTGCGCACGGCGCTGACGCTGGTCGGCATCGTGGTAGGTGTAGCTGCGGTGATCGCCGTCGTCACGATCATCAAGGGTCTCAATCAAACAGTCGCACAGACCTTCTCGTCGCAGGGATCGACAGTCTTCACAATCTCGAAGAACCCGCAGATCATCAAGTCGCGCGAAGACTTCATCAAGTTCAACCGGCGCAAAGACGTGACGCATGAAGATGCGGAAGCGATTACGCGTTTGTGTAGTGCCTGCTGGCGCGTGGGAATCGCAGCGAATGCGATTGAGACTGTTAAGTACGCCGATCAGAAAGCAGAGAACGTTCGCATACGCGGTGTCGATCCGATCACGATGTTTGATATCGACGGTGTGAGTATCAACGTGGGTCGTATCTGGACCGAGAGCGAAGGTGCAGCAGGTCGTGACATCTGCGTAATCGGTCCTGACATGTTGAAGAACCTGTTTGCGGATGCGCCGGCCGATAGAGCTCTGGGCCAGGAGATTCGTATCGACGGACGGCCATACACGATACTTGGCGTGCTCGAGCCGCTCGGTTCGATCTTCGGCTTCTCGCGCGACAACGTGGTCTACATTCCGTACTCGACTTATCAGAGGGCGTACGGCGGCCGGCGCTCGCTCGTCACGTTCATTCAGGTGCAGACGACCGAGCAGCTCGAAGCTGCTGAGGACCAGGTTCGGACGATCATGAGAAGCCGTCGTCATACGGCGCCGGATGCGGAAGACGAAGGCTTCGCACTCGAGACGCAGGACGTGTTTCTCAATCTGTACGGCTCGGCGACGTCGAACATTTACATCGTAACGATCGGTGTAGCAGCGATCTCGCTTGTAGTCGGTGGAATCGTAGTCATGAACATCATGCTCGTGTCGGTGACTGAGCGGACCAAGGAGATCGGGATTCGTAAAGCGATCGGCGCGCGGCGTAAAGATATCCTGACGCAGTTTTGATCGAGGCGGTGACGGTGACAGCGATTGGTGGTGCGATAGGTGTGGCGACAGGTTTTGGGCTCGCGTACGTCATCTCCGCGCTGATCGGATTTCCGTTGCTGGTGAGCGTGGCTTCGGCGGTTCTGGGTGTTGGTGTTTCTTCGGTGGTCGGAATTGCGAGCGGCCTCTGGCCCGCGTGGCGCGCCGCGCGTTTGGATCCGATCGAAGCATTGCGAGCTGAATAGGTCCAATTGGTCCTATAGACTTAGATGAGATTCGACGACATTAAAGAATCGGCACTCATGGCGTTCGACACGTTGCGCACGAACAAGCTGCGCTCGGCGTTGACGATTCTCGGTGTCAGTGTCGGCGTCGTCACTGTCATCTTCATGGTGTCGATCATCCAGGGACTCAACAAAGCTTTCGCCGATCAGATCGAGTCGCTCGGCTCAAACACGATCTTCGTCTCCAAATTCGAGCCCAGCTTCGGACGTCCACCTGGACCAGACGAGATCCATCGCAAGGACCTGACGATGGACGACGCCGAGGCACTGCGCACCGAAGCACCATCAATCGTCGGTGTCTCGCCAATCCATCGCATGATCGCGTCGACAGTTAGATACAAGGACAAACAGACTGAAACACCGATTCTCCTCGGCGTCACGCCTTATTACGAGTTTGTACAAACGCAGTACGTCGCCAGCGGCCGTTTCATCAACGACATCGACATGCAGGATCGTTCCAACGTCGTGATCATCGGCGTCGACGTGAAGCAGGCGCTGTTTCCGTACGAAGATCCACTGGATAAAGACGTGCGGATCAACGGCAATCCTTATCACGTGATCGGCGTGATGGAACCGTTGGGAAACTTCTTCGGCCAGTCGCGCGACAACTCGATCTTCATTCCGCTCACGACGTTCGACAAGTACAATCCCGATCCGCCGTTTCCGGAAGTTGTCTTCTTCGTGATCGTGCGGCCACGCTCGCGCGCGTACGTCAAATCGGCGATCGACGAGATCACTGACATCCTGCGGCGCAGGCGTCGCGTACCGGTGGGCGCGCCGAACAACTTCGGGATCTCTTCGCAGGACTCACTGCTCGACGTTTACAACCAGTTAACCGGAGCGACGGCGCTGGTGCTCACGTCCATCTCTTTCGTCGCACTCATGATCGGCGGCATCGGCGTGATGAACATCATGCTTGTCTCGGTAACGGAAAGAACGAAAGAGATCGGTGTGCGCAAAGCGGTGGGCGCGACGAGGTTCAACATACTGTCGCAGTTTTTGATTGAAGCAGTGGTGTTGACTGCGATTGGTGGTCTGGCGGGACTCGCGGTGGGCGAGATTGCCAGCCTAGTGATGAACAAGTATTCGCCGTTGCCGGCGTACGTTCCTTTGTGGGCCATCGGTGTCGGCGTCGGGATTTCAGCAGCCGTCGGAATCATCTTCGGCCTCTGGCCCGCCTGGAAAGCCGCCAGACTAAATCCCATTGATGCCTTAAGGTGGGAGTGAGTCTTTTACATGATTTCAGGATTTACAGAATTATCATGATCATCCTGTAAATCCTGAAATCCTGTTAACGACTGTGCTTTAATATATCACCTGTGAAATTTATCGAAACTCTGAAACTAGCCGTGTCAGCGATCTGGGCGCACAAGCTGCGCTCGGCGCTCACGCTGCTCGGAATGATCGTCGGCGTCACGGCATTTGTCGTCGTCGTTTCACTCATCGCCGGTTTCAATCGTTATGTCGACGAGAAGATCGCGGGCATCGGTGCGAAGTCGTTTACGGTCCAACGTTTTAATCCACTCGAAGACTTCAAAGACACTGACACGATTGCCGCTGCGCAGCGTCGCAATAAAGATCTGACGATGGACGATTACGACTATCTGAAAGCCCGCGCGCAGCTCATCGGTAAGATCGGCGCCCGCGCGCGTGGCACGTCCTCAGAAGTGAAACGCGGCAGCGAAGTGCTGGAAGACGTCTCTGTCTCGGGCGCCACCGCTAACTGCGTCGATATTGAAAATCGTGACGTCGCCGAGGGGCGCTTCATCGCCGAGCCCGAGGACGAAGGCGCTGCACGTGTCGCCTACATCGGCGCCGACGTCGCAAACAAGCTGTTTCCCGCCGGCAATGCAATCGGTTCGGAGATCACGGTTCGCGGACTTCCCTACCGCGTGATCGGCATCGAGACCGCGAAAGGCACCGTGTTCGGTATTCCGCAGGATACTTTCGTCATTCTTCCATTGAAGACTTACGCGGTGAACTATGGCGCGCTCATTCGCGGGCGCTCGCTTTATTTCGTCGCCACTTCAAGAACAGACGAGCTCTTCAACGATGCGGTTGAGGAGGCGCGCTTTCTGATGCGTGTGCGCCGCAAGCTTGGACCAAGCGAGAAAGACAATTTCGGCATCGTCACGCCTGATGCAATCACGGGTCTGCGCGATCGACTCTTCGGGACCATCTTCCTGGTCGCGATTTTTGTGCCGATGATTGCGTTGATCGTCGGTGCGATCGTGATCATGAACATCATGCTGGTGTCGGTGACTGAGCGCACCAAGGAGATTGGTATCAGAAAATCTCTGGGCGCGCGGAAGATCGATATCCTGAAACAGTTTCTCGTCGAAGCCGTAACACTTTCTACGATTGGCGGCGCCATTGGAATTTTCCTCGCCTGGCTCGTTGGCCTCGTGGTAACGTCGCTAATCTTTCCGACTTATCTATCGATATGGGCGATTGCAGGAGCCCTGCTGGCTTCAGGTGGAGCAGGCATCGCGTCCGGACTTTTTCCGGCGTGGAGAGCAGCGAGATTGGATCCGATAGAGGCTTTGCGGTCAGACTAGATCGGGGCTGAGAATCATGCGAATTCTAAGAAGCGACATTTACGAAAATCTCAAGATGGCCCTGTCGACGCTGCGCGCAAACAAGCTGCGCTCGTTCCTGACGGTTGTTGGCGTCGTCATCGGCATCATCACCGTCATGTTGATCGCATCGATCATCAGCGGCATCGATGTTTCTGTAAAACGCGAAGTCGAGTCGTTCGGCACTCGCTCGATCTATATCAGCAAGTACAACCCGGGTATTCACATCGGTCGCATGTCGCGCGAAGAGCGCATGCGCAAAGAGCTGACTTACGACGACGCGATCGCGCTCCAGTCGCTGCCTACAATCGAGCTGTCAGTTCCATTTCTCGATATCACCAACAACTTCTTCGGCGGCAGACTGAACGTCTCCGGCGGCGGAAAGACGTCAGCGCAAGTCGCACTTCAGGGCACGTTACCGGAGTTTGAAAAAGCAGGCACGCAGGTAATCTCGGAAGGTCGTTTCTTTACACAGACAGAAAACGACACGAATCAGGAAGTTTGTGTGGTCGGTTCGAAAGTCGCTGACGACTTCTTCAAGTTCGGCTCGCCGGTTGGTCAAACGATCAAGATCGGTACGCAGGAGTTTCGTGTTGTAGGCGTGTTGGAGAAGCGTGAACAGTTTCTGATCGGCGGCGGCAGTGACGACCAAAACAATGTGATCTACGTGCCGTTCACAGTCGCCCAAAAACTAAAACCGAACGCTGACGACATCTATATTCTCGCCGTCGCGCGTGCAGGCATGATGGACGAAGCAAAGGACCAGGTGCGCGATACGCTGCGCGTACGCCGCCAGGTGGCGTTTTCCGCGAACGACAACTTCGGGATGGAGACTTCGGAAAGCATTCTCGATAACTTTCGTTCGATCACTGCGGGTCTGGCAATCGCAATGGTGGGCATCTCTTCTGTTGGTTTGATGGTGGGCGGTATCGGCGTGATGAACATCATGCTCGTGTCAGTCACTGAGCGCACGCGCGAGATCGGCGTGCGCAAAGCAATCGGCGCGAAACGCAGCGACATCATGTGGCAATTCCTGATCGAAGCCGCGACACTCACGGGCCTCGGTGGAATTGTCGGACTCTCGATCGGTTGGGGACTTACGCTGTTGTTACGTCTGTTGCTCCCGTCTTATGTACCACTCTGGGCGCCGATCGGAGGCTTCGCTGCCAGCGTCGGCATCGGCCTCATCTTCGGCCTCTGGCCCGCATGGAAAGCGGCCCGCCTCGACCCAATCGAATCTTTACGCTACGAGTAAAGTTTTAGCCACAAAGAAGATGGCAAGAACAAGTCAGGGAAGAGGGGCTTGCCCCGCCGCTGCTTGGACTGGACAAGCGGGGGCAAGCCCCTCTTCCTGACTTGTTCTATTTGAAGATTTGAAGTGGCTTTGCCCGAAAAGTCTGATTTCTCTGTGCAACCTCTGCGTTCTCTGAGTCTCTGTGGTTGTTTTTCCTAAGCAATCTTCAACCACAGAGGCGCAGAGATTGCACAGAGA
>DATFDT010000006.1:0-5423 GCA_035251975.1 Pyrinomonadaceae bacterium
CGAGCGCGGTAGCGCCGGGTCAACTTCAATTAAAAGTCGTGAATCGGACAGTTGATCCGGCGCAACCGCGCTCGGTTCTCTGCTTCGGTCTTGTTCAAATTCTAGAAACCGCGTCCAGATGTTGGACAATCACAGTAGAAATTAGCGCATTCCAGAGGAAACTGTGAAGAAAATGACGATCTGTAGCGATGGCCCTTTACTTGCTGGCAGCGCTACGGATCCAAGTGTCTTAAAAGTTGGGCTACGAAGGAATTGTTTGAGTTAGCGACATCTAGCTTTACCCAAAACCGTTAGGTCTCGAACAGTTTCTCTTCATAATCATTTAGAACGAACAAGTATTGCTCCGTCGCCCCCTTGGGCCAACGAGTGTGTATTTAACGCGTAGAACACAGGGTTTGGTGTTTGAGACGTTGCCTAAGGATTCGGAACATCAAGGCATTTCGACGTTTTGATATTCCAGTCAAGGAGTTACTCCCGTTTTATCCAGTTGGAGTCGCCTTCTTCAACTGAGATTGAGCGAGGATTTTACCCAGTAAGGAGTTAGTTAATTAATGCCCCTAGCAACTCCCGCTGCTATCGATGGATGGTCCACCAACCACACGACCAGCCACGGACGGTCCACCGCGATAGCAAATGAGCCGAAGGAAAACACAAGGGTAGGTAGTTCGAAATCTCCCACTCTCATCGGCCAGTCGCCGGTGATGAGGAAACTCTTTTCCGTAATCGAGCGTGTGGCCCCAACCGACGCTTCGGTACTGATTACCGGTGCGACCGGAACCGGCAAAGAACTTGCCGCCCGTGCCATCCACGATCAGAGCCCGCGACGCGATCACGCCTTTGTAGATATCAACTGTTCCGCTATTCCCGAGACGCTCATCGAAGCCGAACTCTTCGGTCACCAGCGCGGCACGTTTACCGGCGCGCACGAGAACCGCAGCGGTCTCTTCGAAAAAGCTTCGGGCGGTACGCTGTTTCTCGACGAAGTTGACGCGTTGAATCTTTCGGCGCAGGCGAAGCTCTTGCGCGTTTTGCAGGAACGCACTGTGCGGCGAATCGGAGCACGCGCCAACATCGCGATTGACGTTCGTATAATCTCGGCGACCAACTGCGATCTTGCACAGGCAGTCGCGGAAGGTCGTTTCCGTCCTGACCTTTATTACCGGCTCCGAGTTCTGCCATTGCACGTGCCCGAGCTCTGCACGCGCGGTGACGACGTGCGGTTGTTAGTCGAGCACTTCCTGCGTTTGAAGTCGGAAAGAAATGGTCAGCGGTTGCGAAAGTTCACACCGGAAGCAATGCGCGCGCTTTGCGACTATCCGTGGCCGGGAAACGTTCGCGAACTTGAAAACACGATTGAGTATGCGCTCGCCATCGGTCTCGACGACGAGCTTGACACCGGCGATCTGCCGCCCGAGATTTTGACTGCAGGTCCGCAACCGAGCGCGGACGATTTCAGGCAAGTGCTTCAGGCATACATGAACGACACGGTTCCGCTTGCCGAGATCGAGAAGCGCTACATCCTTTCAGTCCTACAGCAGTTTGGTGGCAACCAGGTGCGGGCCGCAGCCGCACTCGGCATCGACCGCAGTAAACTTTATCGCCGCTTGAAGCAGTATGGCGTGATGGCGGTAAGGTTTATTCAGGAAGAAGATCTCGACGGCCACCAGCTCCGCTCACATTAACCCCCAGCCCCGATCGTTTATGGGTGGTCGCTTCGGCGGCCACCCACCGCGTTTTCAGCCACAAGGTCTTTTAGCCACAAAAAGGCACATAAAACACAAAATCATTTCTGTGCGGCGTATCGCGTGCGCCGATCGCAATGGCGTCAAACCACAGTGGCACTGATCGCCGGTTTTCCGGAAGAGACTCGCGACGATCTCCGCGATACGATTCACTTCTTCATCGACTCAAAAACACAAAAGCCGCGAGCGAGTTTTTTCGTGCATTTTGTGAACATGTTTTCCCTTGCACACGTAAAAGCTTACTCGTATCGTACTCCGGCAACGGTGATCCCCAATGAAATATGCGAAGCTGATCTTCAAGAACATTCTGCGGAATAAGCGCCGCACACTGCTCACGATCTCGAGTCTGGTGGTCTCGCTCTTTCTGATCATCAGTCTCGCGACGATCCTGACGGAGTTTGACCGCGGCACTGACGAAACGAGCCCGCTGCGACTCGTGTCGCGCCACGCGGTCTCGCTCGGGTTCTTCATCCCGATGGCCCATCTCCAAAAGATCAAGACGGTGCCGGGCGTGAAGGAGGTGATGCCGTTCAACTGGTTCGGCGGCATCTACAAAGACGAGCGAAATTTTTTTGCAAACTTCGCTGTCGATGCACGTAAGCTGCGCGACGTGAAACCCGAACTGAAAATGCCGGACGCCGACTGGCAAGCCTTCATCAACGACCGTCAGGGCGCGATCGTCGGAGCAAAGCTCGTCAAGCTTTACGGTTTTGCTCCCGGACAGCGCGTCACATTGAAGAGCCCGATTTACAATCAGAGCGTCGAGTTCATCATTCGCGGCGTTTACACGAGCAACGAAGAAAAGACACTCTACTTTCACAACGAGTATCTCAACGAGTTGGTGCCCGACTGGGCCAAGGACCAGGCCAGCACGTTCAGCATTCTCGCTAACACGGCCGAAGACGTGCCTCGTGTGGGCCAGGCAATCGATTCGATGTTTGCCAACTCGGATGCGCCGACGAAGACCGAAAGCGAGCGCGAGTTTGCGTTGAGCTTCCAGACAATGATGGGCGGCGTCAAACAGTTTCTTTATGGCATCATGGCCGCGATCACGTTTTCACTCCTGCTCGTGATGGGCAACACGATGGCGATGACAGTGCGCGAACGCACGAAAGAAGTCGGCACGTTGAAAGCGATCGGTTTTCAACGCGGCACGATCACGGCGCTGTTTCTCGGTGAGGCGCTGACACTCGCCTTCATTGGCGCTGCGATCGGCATTGGCGCCGCGGCGTTGATTTTCCGCTCGATTGATCTAAGTCTTTACATTCCGAATTTCATCTCGTTTGTGCCGACGAAGGAAACGCTGGCCGCCGCGTTTGTGTTGTCGATTCTGGTTGGACTGATCAGCGTGATCTACTCGGCTTATCGAGTCTCGGGTTTGACGATCGCTGAAGCATTGCGGAGCACTGAATAAGATGGCACTACCGCTCAAGTACAACATTCGAAACATCATTGTCAGAAAAGGCAGCACGCTCGCAACTGCGTTCTCGATCGGTTTGACGGTGGCGGTCTTTCTGATGGTGATGGCGCTCGCACGCGGGATCGACCTGACTTTGTCGAGCAGTGGCGAACCGCTCAACATGATCGTGTTGCGTGAAGGCAGCACTGCCGAGTTGAACAGCTCACTAACGCGCGAGAACTTCAACGATCTGATGTATCTCGATGGCGTCGAGCGTGAAGCTGACAAGCCACTTGCCGCGGGCGAGCTCGTTACGCTGATCTACAAAGCCCGGAAAGGCATGAGCCAGGGATCGAATGTGACCGTGCGTGGTGTTGGTCCAATGTCGTTCAAACTGCGATCGGGATTTCAAACGGTGGCGGGACGGCTATTCCAACCCGGACTGACGGAAGCAGTCGTGTCGAAGCGCATTGCCGAAAGATTTCAGGGACTCGAGGTCGGCGATCGTTTTCGAATTCAAACGACGGATTACACGGTCGTTGGTTTGTTTGACTCGGCAGGCAAAGCTTTCGAATCGGAGATCTGGGTTGATATCAACTCGCTCGCGAGCACAACGAAGCGTGAGAACTACTCGTCTGTGTTGATGCGCGTGAAAGATGCAAATGCGTTGTCTGCGCTGAGCAAGCGCATCACTGACGATCCGAAACTGCATTTGAAAGCCGTGTCAGAGCGCACTTTCTACGAAGACCAGCAGGGCACGGCTTCCGGCGCGCTCAAGGGATTGGCGGTGTTCATCTCGTTCATCATGGCCGTCGGTGCGGGCTTCGCGGGCATGAACACGATGTACGCGGCCGTGGCGCGACGCACGAAGGAGATCGGGACGCTGCGTGTGCTTGGGTTTAGCCGGATCAGTATTTTGATCGCGTTTTTGTTGGAATCGGTGGCGATCGCCTTGATCGGCGCGGCGATCGGAATCGTGCTGGCGTTGCCGTTGAATTTTGTTTCTACCGGCACGTCAAACTGGGTGACGTTTAGTGAGATCGCGTTCAACTTCCGCGTGACGTTTGATTTGATGATGTGGGCGTTGATCTTTGGCGGCGTGATCGGATTGATCGGATCGTTGTTGCCGTCGATTCGCGCATCAAGATTCAAGATCGTCGATGCACTCAGGGCATAGTTAGACAGGATTCACAAGATGTTTCAGGATGAACATGTAAATCCTGTCCAAATCTTGTAAATCCTGTCCAAGGTCTTATGGTAACCAGCACGAAATCAAAAGAGGGTCAGGACGATCTCAACAAGCGTCTACGGAGCTTGAAGATCGATCGTGGTCCAGCGCCGTCGCCCGCCGCAGGCAATCGCACGCCCAAGCTTTTAATGCTCGGGATCGCGGTGCTGCTGGCGCTTGCCGCACTCGGCTACGTTTTTCTGTTTGCGGGCGCGAAGACGATCTCGGTTGCTGCGGTGCGCGTCGAGAGTGGCGGCGCATCGGCAGGTGAGAGTGTGTTGTCGGCGTCGGGCTACGTCGTGGCCCATCACAAGATCGCGGTCGGTGCGAAGGTGATGGGACGCGTCGCCTGGATCGGTGTCGAAAAAGGCGATAACGTTCGGGAAGGACAAGTCCTGGTCCGTCTCGAAGACAGCGAGTTTCGCGCACAAGTGAATCAGGCGCAGGCGAATCTCGCCGCCGCACAAGCGCGACTCGATCGTCTGCGCACCGGCTCGCGTCCCGAAGAGAAGTTGAAAGACAAAGCCGCCGTCTTGCAAGCCGAAGCAAACTTGAAGAACGCCGAAGCTGAATTCCAACGCACCGAATCACTCTACCGCTCGGGCGTCTCTTCAAAATCAGAATACGATCGCGCACTCGCGAACCGCGATAGCGCCGCCGCTTTGCTTCAGGCAGCGCGACAGTCGAGTGCGATGACCGATATTGGACCACGCAAAGAAGAGATTCGTGCCGCTGCAGCAGAAGTGCAGCAGATGAAGGCCGCACTCGATTACGCCAACACGCAACTCGCCGCTACTGAAATCAAAGCGCCCGTCTCGGGAACAGTACTGGAGCGAATTGTGGAACGCGGCGAGATGGTAAGTCCGTCTGCTTTTGGTGGCTCAGGCGCGCGCACGTCGGTTGTCGATCTCGCGGACCTGACTGATCTGCAGGTTGAACTGGACATCAGCCAGGTTGATTTCGCCCGTTTGAAACCATCGCAAAGGGCCGAGATCATTCCGGAAGCTTATCCGAATCTCAGGTTCTCGGGCTTCATCGAAGAGATCGCGCCCGA
>DATFDT010000007.1:0-3566 GCA_035251975.1 Pyrinomonadaceae bacterium
TCCTGGGGCTTGCGCCCCAGGCTTTACGCTGTCGTACGCTATCGCGAGCTTGCTGTCACCCGCTATCGCGGGCTAAGACTCCCGCTTGAAAAATCCCTGTTGGTCCGCGGCTTGTCGCAACGCTGCGTAACCATCGAGGTGAGGCGGTAGCCAACGTTGCAAACCTTCGGCGTCGAGTATAGCGCGGTGTTTCGGGTTGTCGTAATTCATGGCAGAGAGCGCTTCAACAAACCGTCGCTCTGTTTCGAGATCGAGATCGGGCCTCGCTGTGAACATGCAATGGTTGTAAGCCGGAGAGGACCAAATCTCACGCAGGCCACCTTCAGGCACGAGATGTTCGCTGCGTACGGTATTCCAAAACGGGCTGCCAATAGCGCCGGCATCTGCGCGCCCGTCGAGGACTGCACGCACAACTTCCACTTCGCTGGTCCCGGTATCACCATGTTTACCAACATCACTGTCGAAGCGTAGAGTCCGGTAGTCAATTCCCTCGCGCATGCCCTGCTGCTCTAAAAAGTAAACCGGGAGAATCGCTGCGTGCCCGCTGTCTCTGCTACCAATCGCGAGGGTTCGATCTTTCAAATCCGCAACACTAGAAATCGGCCCACCCGTAACTGCAACGATCTTGGTCATCCAACCCAGATCGGTGTCTCGCATTCCGATAGCACGACAAGTGTGGCCGCTCCACTCGTCTGCCTGCAGGTAAGCGAGATTTGTGTTCCATGCGATATCGATCCGCGGCGCAACATCCCCGGCCTGGGCCAGAAGTGCGAGCACCTGATTCTCGTAACTCTGAAACAACACGACTTCAACGGGAAGATGCGCTTCTTCATGAAAATAGTTCCGCATCCCTTCCCAAATCGTGACCACTTTCGGATCGTATGCAACAACTCCCACCCAGATTGTTTTGCTCATAGACTTCACCTAAAAGAGCGGTATCCCCAATAGAGACTTCCCGATAAACTCGCGCAACACATCACCTGTCGGCGCCATCACTGCGCCCGCGTGCGCATCGCGGAAAAGGCGTTCGAGGCATAGCTGTTTTGAGAACGCGGCACCACCGCAAATGCGCATTGCTGTTGACGTAACGTTGATCGCGACCTCGCCCGCAGCGGCTTTGGATTCAAGCACGCGCAGCATTGTGGTCTCGCCCGGGTTTTCAAGATGATCGATCACGTCGTCGATACGTGCCGACAGGCCGTCAGTCTCGATCTGCATCGTCGCGAGTTGCGCGCGGAGAGTAGGAAGACTCTCACCAAGACTCTGCCCCAGATGTTCGAACTTCGCATTCTTGAGGTGCGAAACCGTCGCAGAGACTGCCGCGCGACATAATCCGAGGCCAACTGCCGCTGTTCCTAAATTAAACATCGGAAGCACCACGTTCAGCATCGCAGGAAAGCCCGCGCCATCATCAGTGAGCTGAAAATCTGATGGAACGTGACAGTCGTTGAGCGACATCGGCGACGAGGCGTTCGCGCGCAGTCCCAGACCGTCCCAGTGTCCTTCAACCGACAAACCAGGTGTCTCGGCCACAACAAGGTAGAGCGTGGAATCGGTTGGTCCAGCTCCTTCAGGCGCAAGGGTAGAAACAACATAACTCTGCGCCTGCCCTGCGCTGGTCACAAAGGATTTATGCGCGATTATACTTACGCCGTCATCATTGCGCTGTGCGCGCGAGATTGGCGCCCAGAAATGACTGCGCGAGCCGGATTCACTGAAAGCGAGAGTTGATAAATGACGGCCTGCGGCAATGTCCTGAAGTATGGGCCTCGTCGCTTCAGACGCATTTGGTCGCGCCGCCGAGATGCTCGCAGTCGCGAGGACGTGCATGACATAGACCATCGCAACAGAAGCGTCTGCCTCGGCTAGTGTCGCTGTCACAGCAGCAAACGTGCGCGGACCTAACCCTGCCCCGCCAAGATCCGCAGGCAACAACAGTCCAAGCAGTCCAGCCTCACCAAGCGCCTGGATCGCTTCGGTGGAAAATCTTCCCGCCGTGTCGTTTTCTCCGGCAGACGGCGCGAGCACACTACTGGCAATGTCGCGTGCTTTCGAAACGGCCGCATCATGATTCATGAGCGCACCTCTCTGATGATTTTTGTAGATACGGATTATACGGATAAAATCCGGATATGACGATTTGTGCGCTCGGACTTATGGCCAAAGCGCCACTTGAGGGCGAGGTGAAAACACGGCTCGTACCGCCTTTGACCTCGCGCGAAGCCGCGGCACTCAATATCTGCTTTCTCCGCGACATGGCCGCGAACATCAACAGCATTGAAGAAGCGTCCGGTCTCGTGGTTTATACGCCTGCCGGATCAGAATCAGCGTTTGCGGGTGTCTTGCCTGAGGGATTCTCGTTTCTGGCCCAGCGTGGCGCACATCTGGGCGAGCGCCTTTGTAATGCTACTGACGATCTTTTGAGACAAGGTTACGGCGCCGTCTGTCTTATCAACTCAGATAGTCCAACGCTACCCAGATCGATCCTGATTCGCGCTCTTCAGTCGCTTGCGAAAGACGGTGATCGCGTAGTGCTCGGAGCCGCGGAGGACGGTGGCTACTATCTGATTGGTTTGAAGCACGCGCACCGGAATCTTTTTAATGAAATCGCATGGAGCACCTCTGACGTGCTCGCACGCACCAGACAACGCGCTGCCGAAATCGATCTACCGGTTGAATTGCTACCCCCCTGGTACGATGTTGACGATGCCGCCACACTTACTCGACTTTGTGACGAACTACTCTTCACTTCGCCTTTGAATGATGCCTATCCCGCACCTCACACGCGTGCTTTTCTGGAAACGATAGTTGTAAGTGAAGGACGGCAGCGTATCTGTCCCAACCATGACTAGGCCATACATCTCGGTCATCATCGCCGCTCTGAACGAAGAGGCAGCTATTGGAAAAGTGATCGACTCCGTTCCAAGAGATTTTGTCGACGAGATCGTAGTGGTTGATAACGGCAGTACAGATCGAACAGGAGAAGTTGCGACGGCGGCCGGCGCGCGCGTTGTGAAGGAGCCGGTTCCGGGATATGGGCGTGCGTTTCGCGCCGGACTACGCTCAATCTCGCCAGAGTGTGAGATTGTTGTATTTCTCGATGGTGATGGTAGCGATTGTCCGGAGATGATGGATCGACTCGTAAAACCGATAATCGAAGGAAGTGCAGACTTTGTAATTGGATCGCGAACGCGGGGACAACGTGAACCAGGCAGCATGAACTTTCATCAGGTCATCGCCGGGTACATGATCGGGTTTATGCTGCGGATCTTATACGGCGTTCGCTCCACCGACATGGGACCTTTTCGCGCGATTCGTCGCGACACGTATGACCGGCTCAATCTGCGTGAAGAGACATACGGATGGCCACTCGAGATGCAGATGCGTGCAGCACGAACACGTGTGCGCACGATGGAAGTACCAGTAGACTACCGACGCCGCGCGGGAGGTCAATCAAAAATCGCCGGCACCGTGCGCGGCTCCGTGTTGGCCGCGTCACGCATTCTCATAACATTCGCGCGCATCTCGATACAAAGACACTGACTGTATCTCTCTGCGTAATCTCT
>DATFDT010000008.1:0-14615 GCA_035251975.1 Pyrinomonadaceae bacterium
CGCGCCACAGGTCGTCAGGTTTTCATGGCCTCGTCAGCAGGTGGAATGGACATTGAAGAAGTTGCCGCCACCACGCCCGAAAAGATCATGAAAGAGACGATCGATCCCGCCGTCGGCTTTCAGTCGTTTCAGGCACGAAAACTCGCTTTCGGTCTCGGCTTGCCGGGACCGCTCGTGGGCCAGGCAGTGAAGTTCATGCAGTCGCTTTACTCTGCGTACGAGCAGATGGACGCATCGCTCGCCGAGATCAATCCGTTCTTACTGACCAAAGACAACCGGCTGATCGCGCTCGACGCAAAGATCAATTTCGACGACAACGCGCTCTTTCGGCACAAAGACTTTCTCGACCTGCGCGATCTGAACGAAGAAGAGCCGCTGGAGATCGAAGCGTCGAAATTTGATCTCAACTACATCAAGCTCGACGGCAACATCGCGTGCATGGTTAACGGCGCCGGCCTCGCAATGGCAACCATGGACATCATCAAACTCGCCGGCGGCGAGCCTGCAAACTTTCTCGATGTCGGTGGCGGTGCGTCGCAGGAGCGTGTCGAAGCCGCGTTTCGAATTCTCCTCGCGGATGAAAACGTGAAAGCCGTCTTGATCAATATCTTCGGCGGAATCGTGCGTTGCGACATGGTGGCGCGCGGTGTCGTGGAAGCAGCAAGAAACCTGGGCGTGGCGGTTCCGGTGGTTGTGCGTCTCGAAGGGACGAACGTTGAAGAAGGGCAGCGCGTCATTCGCGAATCGGGAATGAACTTCACGGTTGCGAATGGGATGAAAGACGCGGCTGAGAAAGTGGTTGGGCTGGCTGCCTAACCACAGATTACACGGATGAACAGAACGATTTTATTGAGATGGTTTGTTCGTGTTAGTCGCTACGGTTTGGCGGCACTGTTTCTGTTTACCGCGATCGCGAAGCTCGCAATCGTTAAAGCGTTTGTCAAAAACATGGGCGAGCTGTTGGCGTCGTCGGGGTTTGATTATCAGCGCTGGTCCTGGCCCGCGACAATCGTTGTCATCGTTGCGGAAATCATTACTGCGCTGCTGTTAATCCTGCCGCGCACGGTGCGAATCGGAGCCTTACTTGCTGCCGTGCTGTTGATGGGCTTCGCGGGGTACGCGCTTTACTACGTGTACGGTTTGCATGGCGAGCCACTGGAGTGCGGGTGTTTTGGCGGCATTATTGCGAGCCAGCTCGGAGTGAAGACCGCGCTGAGAAATCTCGCGTTGCTCGTACCTGCGATCGTTGTTTGGTTTGGTTATCGAAGAACTCGGAAGGAGTCGTTGATTGGCCCGCATTGAATTCTGGGGTGGCGTCGGAACTGTCACCGGTTCAAAATATCTCGTCGTAACAGACAAAGCGCGCGTGCTCGTTGACTGTGGAATGTTTCAAGGTCTCAAAGAACTGCGCGAACGCAACTGGCAGGATCCGCCGTTTGATCCACACTCGCTCGATGCGGTCCTGATCACACACGCGCACATCGATCACACAGGCTACCTGCCGCGCCTGGTCCAACAAGGCTTTCGTGGGCCGGTTTACTGCTCGCGCGGCACTGCCGACTTGCTGAAGATCCTTTTGCCCGACGCGGGTCGCTTGCAGGAAGAAGAAGCTGACTATCGCAATCGACACAACCTGACTAAGCACAAACCTGCGCTCCCGCTCTACACGGAAAAAAATGCCTACGCAGCGCTCGAACTCGTGAAGCCTATGTCGAACACGGGTGATGCGTTTGAGCCCGCGCCCGGAATTCGCGCGAGCTTCAGAATCTCGGGTCACATTCTCGGCTCGAGTCTCGTGTTGCTCGAGTTGGAGCAAGGTCGACGAGTGCTTTTTTCAGGCGACCTGGGCCACTACGATCAACCGATCATTAAAGATCCGGCGCCGCCGCCGTCGTGTGACTACCTGCTCGTCGAATCGACTTACGGCGATCGTTTGCACGATCCGGAAGATCCGAAAGTCGCACTTGCGCGGATCATCAATGATGCCGCAGAACGACAGGCGCCTGTGTTGATTCCGGCATTCGCGGTCGGTCGTACGCAGGAAATCGTTTACCTGATTCGAGAGTTGGAAGACGAGAAAGCGATTCCGGTGTTGCCGGTGGCAGTCGACTCGCCGATGGCAGCCGCGACAACGCAGGCGTATGCGAATCGTAAGGAAGAGCATGACGAGGAGTATGCGAGCATACTCATGCAACAGAGACACCCGCTCCGCACACACTCGATGACCACTGCGTCGTCACGCGACCAGTCGAAGCGACTCAATGACGTGAAAGGCGCCCGCGTGATCATCAGTGCTTCAGGAATGATGACTGGCGGTCGCGTTTTACATCATGCGATCAGGATGGTGCCCGATCCTGATACGACGATCGTCTTCGTCGGTTATCAAGCGGCAGGCACGCTCGGTCGACGCATACAAGACGGCGAGCCGGAAGTGAAGATTCTCGGGCAATGGGTTCCCGTCCGTTGCCGTATCGCGAAGATCGGCGGCTTCTCGGCACATGCTGACTGGGAAGAAGTGTTGCACTGGCTCGAAGGAATAGATGGCAGCGTGCCGCGAACAACGTTTCTAACGCACGGCGAGCCCGAAGCCGCAAACGCGATGGCCGGACATATCAAAGAGAAATTTGGTTGGAACGTACACGTGCCGCAGTATGGTGAGCGCGTTGAGTTGGTTTAAGCACTTTATCCGCAGATTACGCAGATTGTTTATTCAGTCTGTGTAATCTGTGGATGGTTTTTGTATACTGCCCGATTTCTAACGGGAGGAGCATTCATCGTTGAGCGTTCTAGTTGATAAATCTACACGCCTTGTCGTGCAGGGCCTGACCGGAAAAGAGGGGACCTTCCATGCGAAACAGATGGTTGAGTATGGAACGAACGTCGTCGCCGGTGTCACGCCCGGAAAAGGCGGCACTACACACGAGGGAATTCCAGTCTTCAATACAGTTGCCGATGCGGTGAACGAAGCGGGCGCGAATGCTTCCGTGATCTACGTTCCACCTTCATTCGCCGCCGATGCTGTAATGGAAGCGGCTGATGCGGGAATTCCCGTGATCGTTTGTATCACTGAAGGTATTCCCACGCTCGACATGGTGAAGGTGAAAGAATATCTGCGTAACAAACCTTCTCGTCTGATTGGACCAAACTGTCCGGGCATCATCTCGCCGGGCAAGTGCAAGATCGGAATCATGCCGGGACACATTCATCGCGAGGGAAACATCGGCGTCGTCTCGCGCTCCGGAACGTTGACATACGAGGCTGTCGGACAACTAACCGCGCTCGGTCTCGGACAGTCGTCGGCGATCGGTATCGGTGGCGACCCGATCGTGGGCACGACGCACGTTGATGCGCTGCGACTGTTCCAGGAAGATGATGAGACGATCGGCATCGTGATGATCGGCGAGATCGGTGGCTCGGCTGAGGAAGAGGCTGCGGCGTTCGCAAAGGAAAACGTGACGAAACCGATCGTCGCGTTCATCGCAGGTCAAACAGCGCCGCCAGGACGGCGTATGGGACACGCGGGCGCGATCATCGCTGGTGGAAAGGGAACCGCCGCAGAGAAGATGAAGGCGCTCGATGCGGCGGGGATTCATGTTGTTAAATCGCCGGCTGATATCGGCCAGGCGATGAAGGACGCACTCTAAAACTTAGACAGGATTTACAAGATGTTTCAGGATTAACATGTAAATCCTGTTCAATCTTGTAAATCCTGTTTAGAACTACCATTACCAATTAAAATGTCTAACTTAACTTTCGGCATCATCAAACCTGACGCGGTGCGCGCAAATCACACCGGCTCAATCATTCAGAGAATTCTCGATAACGGTTTCAGCATCCGTGGATTGAAGTTGATCCACATGTCGCGAACACAAGCAGAAGGCTTCTACGACGTCCACCGCGAGCGACCATTCTTCGCGGGATTAACCGAGTTTATGTCGAGCGGCCCGTGCGTCGTCATGGCGCTCGAAAAAGAGGGCGCCGTCAAAGCATGGCGCGATCTGATGGGCGCTACCGATCCCGCGAAGGCAGAGCCAGGCACGCTGCGCAAAGAGTTTGGCGGCTCGGTCGGCGAAAACGCCTGCCATGGCTCCGACTCAGACGAAAACGCAGCCATCGAAATCTCATACTTCTTCAGTCGTTTAGAACTCGTTTGAGCGAATGAAGTACTGTCCTCTTTGCAAAAGACGTTTTGACGAAGCATGGCTGAGCTTTTGTTCAGATGACGGTACGCCGCTGATCCAGGAGTTGACGCCACCAGCGGATCCAAACTGGGATCCGCGCATTCGCGAGACAAAAGTTAAAACACAGGACGAACAGGAAACGCAGTGGCTGCCGCGAGACCCGCCGCTTCCCGGTGGCTGGATCGCGCCCGACGAGCGACCGCCGATGCAACCGGGTCCGTGGTCCCCGCCGCCTCCGCCTGCGCCGGTATACGTGCCCCTCAGGACACAAAAAAGTCAGGGATTGGCGCTGGCGTCGATGATTACGGGCATCCTGGGGTTCATGATGTTCGGCTGTTTCTTTCCGCTTCCGGGTGTGCTTGCGTTTGTGCTTGGCCTCGTCGCTCTCTCGCAGATCAAGAAGTCGCCGGAGAAGTTTGGTGGAAAGCCGTACGCCACCGCGGGTGTGATTATGGGCGGAATCAGCGTTCTGTTTTTTGTTGCGATGATCCTCTGGTTTATTCTTAGCGCCGTCCTTAGTTAATTCGTCCGCGGTGGTTTAGAATTCATTGCGATGAAGCGCTGTTCTACCTGTAACCGGACGTACACCGATCCCAATCTCAGTTTCTGTATTGACGACGGCACACCGCTGACACCAGTCGCGACGGACGATGAGACGACTGTTGTAAAACCTCGCGGTAATGAAGACGACGACTGGAATGCGGTTGCTTACCAGCCGCCGAGTCCGCCCAATCCGTATGCGCCGCCCGGCGTTCAAGCAGCAAAGCCGCGCCGGCGCGTGTGGCCGTGGGTTGTCGGCATCGGAGGCGCGTTCATCCTCGGCATCCTGGCGCTGTCCATTTTCTTCATCGTTACGGTGCAGCGGCGGTTCAGAGAGAGTGAGCGAGAGCGAGTAGGAGTTAGCCAGCCGGCAAATTCGAACACTGCCGAGAACAGCAACGCAAACAGCAATTCAACTGTTAACACTCCACCACCGGCGAATCACGATCAGGTGCTGGCGCACTTGAAGGATCTCGAGAACGAGTGGATGGTGGCTAACGTCAACGCCGACAAGAAGAAACTCGATCGAATTCTTGCGGATGATTATGTCGGCCAGTCAGGTCCCGAAGGCGGACTTGAAACGAAAGCTGAGTACCTCAAGCGGACCGAACGTGATGATCAAATCCAGAAGTGGGAGATGAGTGAAGAGAAACTGACGCTGACCGGAGACCGAGCGACGTTAGCGGGAATCGTCACGTTCTTTCTTCGCGATGGACGCGTGGGAAGTTTTGATTTCAAAGATAAGTTTGTCTGGCGCGACGGCAGGTGGCAGGCGACCGGCTCCGAATTGACGCCGCGAAAACCGCCTGTCGGCACCGATCTTTAAGATGAGTCGTTGTACAAGATTTACAAGATTCGGCAAGATTTACATGTTCATCCTGAAAAATCTTGTAAATCCTGTCTAAGGTTTCTATGTCGATTATCACTGACGTTATCGAATCAACTAAAGCAATCATTCAGGGCATGGGTGTGACGCTGTCTTACATACCCAAGCGCAAGTGGACGGTCGAGTATCCCGACGATCCTGTGACACTGCAGCCGCGTTATCGCGGCCAGCACCTTTTGCACGTCGACGAGCTCGGGCGTGAGAAGTGTGTTGCGTGTTATCTCTGCGCGGCGGCGTGTCCTTCAGAGTGTATCTACATCGTTGCTGCGGACGATCCGCGACCACCCGAGCAGCGAATTGGTGTCGACGAGCGTTACGCTGAGGTCTACAACATCGACTACGGGCGTTGCATCTTCTGCGGCTTCTGCGTCGAAGCGTGTCCGAAGGACGCCATTACTCACGGCTACAACTTTGAGCTCTCTGTTTACAGCCGCGCAGATCTTCTCAAAACGAAAGACGATTTGCTGATCACAAAGCAGCTACAGTCGAAGAACTACCGGGTGGCCCAGTCGCATGAAGATGTCGATTCGGAGTACAAGGAAATCTAACCTGTGGAATCTATGTTGAATGTCTCTCCGCGAGTATCACAAACGATGGGAGTTTGATCTCAAATCGAGTCCTGAGAGACTTTGGCCTTACATCGCTGACACCAACCGTTTCAATCGCGACACAGGCGTGCCGCAAATTGACGTAGGTCCCGCCGATAAACAACTTCGCAACGCGCGCCGAAAAATACGACTCGGATTCTATGGCTTGCCTGTCGAGTGGGAAGAGCAACCGTTTGAATGGGTGAAGCCGGTGCGTTTCGGTGTCGAGCGTGTTTACAGCAAAGGTCCACTTGAGCGTTTGCGAATGCGTGCGGAGTTGATACCGAACTCCGATGGCGGCACGCATTTGATTTACGAAGTGTGGTCGACGCCGCGAAACCTTCCCGGCGCGGTCGCGATACCGATGCAACTGAATTTCGTCGTCGCACGGCGGTTTCGCGAGTACATTCAGAAGTATGACGAGGTTGCGTTTCAGGGTCTTGCGGTCGAAGCTGCTGCGCCAAACACTTCACAGTCGTCGTTCGATCTGCAACGTCTCGCCACGCTCAAGCAGAAGTTGATCGCGGATCTGGACACGGACCAGAAGCTTGCGGTCGGCGAGCGATTGCTTCAGTTTCTGGAGCGTGGCGACGATTTTGAAGTCGCGCGAATTCGACCGTACAAGCTCGCTGACGAATGGAAGGAGCCGCGGCGTCTCGTGCTCGAAGTCTGTTTGCGTGCAACGAGAGTTGGGTTGCTGGATTTTCAATGGGATCTGTTGTGTCCGCTGTGTCGTGGTCCACAGGAAAGCGGGCTCTCGTTGAAAGACATCAAGACTGACGTTCACTGCGAAGGATGCAACATCGATTTTAGAGTCAACTTCGATCGTTATGTTGAGTTGACGTTTCGACCGAATCCCGCGGTACGACGCGTGTCAGTATCGTCGTATTGCATTGGCAGTCCGAACTGGACACCGCACGTCGTCGCGCAGCAACTGTTGCCTGGCGGAAGCACGCGCGAGGTGTTGTTGCCACTCGAATCCGGCAGTTATCGACTGCGCGCGCACGAGCTGCCGGGATCGCAGGACGTTACCGTGTCGCCGGAAGGTGAAAAGTCGGTTCACGTTACGCTTTCACAGAATGGTTGGAGTGAAGAGCCGCTGCAAGTGAATGAGGAGTTTACGCTCACGTTGCAGAACGAGACTGACGCCGAGCAACTCGTGATTCTCGAGCGACTCGAATGGAGCGATCAGGCAACGACGGCCGCTGAAGTAACCGCGCTACAAATGTTCCGCGATCTATTCGCGGCTGAAGCATTGCGACCCGGCGAGCAGATCTCCGTCGGCACACTGACTGTACTCTTCACTGACCTGCGCAACTCAACCCAACTGTATCGCGAGATCGGCGACGCGACCGCGTTCGGACGCGTGATGAGTCACTTCGACGTCGTAAGAAAATCGATCGCTGAGCACGACGGCGCACTCGTCAAAACGATCGGCGATGCGGTGATGGCAGTCTTTCGATCTGCTGCCGATGGTCTGCTCGCGATGCTTGACGTGCAGCAAGCGCTCGCCGAGCCCGCTGACGGTGGCAGGCCGCTGCAACTAAAAGCCGGACTCAACACCGGCCCGTGCATCGCAGTCACGCTCAACGATCGGCTCGACTATTTTGGCTCGACTGTAAACATGGCCGCGCGTCTCGAATGTCTCTCATCCGGTAATGACGTGATAATCTCACGCTCGGTTTACGAAGATCCGAAAGTGCAGGAGCTGATCGCGCAGGATCATTTCGACGCGGCGCCGTTTGATATGAAATTGAAAGGTTTCGAGAACGAAAGTTTTGAGCTATGGAGGGTCAGTAGGCACTGATGCCCGCTCTCCTGGCCGCTCAGGAAGTATCAAAGATTTACCAGATGGGCAGTAACAATGTTACCGCCCTCGACAACGTCTCGCTCGAGATCAACGAAGGCGAGTTCGTCGCGATCCAGGGAACGTCCGGTTCCGGCAAGTCGACTTTACTAAACATGCTTGGAGGACTCGATCACCCGTCGAAGGGTGAAGTGTATTTTGCGTCGCGACCGCTGGGGCCGTTCACGAAGAAGGAGATGGCGCGTTACCGGCGCTTCTCGGTGGGGATGATCTTTCAGAATTTCAATCTCATTCCGACGATGACGGCGCGCGAGAACGTTTCGCTAGCGCTTGCGTTTGGTGGTTTGCGTGGCCAACAGCGACGGGCGCGCTCGCGTGAGCTTTTGGCGCGGGTTGGTCTGGCAGAGCGAGTTGAGCACAGGCCTTCGGAGCTTTCCGGTGGTGAGCAACAACGCGTCGCGATTGCGCGGGCGCTCGCAAACAATCCGAAAGTGTTGCTGGCGGATGAGCCGACTGGAAATCTCGACTCGATTCGCGCGCGCGAGCTTTTGTCGTTGTTGCGCGACATGGTGAATCAGGATTCGTTGACGATCCTGATGGTCACGCACGATCACGAGCTGGCGAACAGCTTCGCCGATCGGATTGTGTTCATGAAAGATGGACGTGTTGTATAGCTCCTATTGGTCCTATTGGTCCTATATTAATTTGATTTCTGGAGGATTTCATGCAGCCCGCTACTCAAATGACGCTCGAGGCGCTGCGATCGGTGCCGCTGTTTGCCTCTCTTGACGACGACGCGGCGCGCGAACTGCGCAGTCTGCTTTCGGACAAGAGAGTGCCGCAGAATACGCGTCTCTTTCGTCAGGGTGACAAGGGCGACGCGATGTATCTGATCGAGAGCGGGCGCGTACGTATCAGCATTCGTGACGAAGAACAGCAGGAAGTGATTCTCGCCGAGCTGGCGCAGGGCGACTTCTTCGGCGAGATGTCGATCATCGACGGCCGTCAGCGATCGGCGGACGCGAACGTCATCGACGACGCCCAACTCGCGATCCTCTCGCGCGATGCGTTTCTCTCATTCGTGCGCAGCAATCCTGACGTTGCGCTCGAGATGTTGAGCGCGCTCACTGACAGGTTGCGAAGAACTGACGAGCTGCTGCGGTCCAGAGTTTCACGTAACGTGAACGAAGAACAGGAAGCGCGTTTGACTGTCGCCGATCGCGCGGCGGATTTGATCGCAGAGTTTGGTGGTAGCTGGAAGTTTATCATCTTGTCAATCGTGCTCATCCTTTTTTGGATCATCTTCAACACGTTCATCCTGATTCGCGGCTTCGATCCGGCGCCGTTTCAGATGTTGAATCTCGTACTGGCGGTGATCGCCGGCATGCAGGCCCCTATCATCATGATGTCGCAGAATCGCCAGGGCGAGAAAGATCGACTCCGCGCGGACCTCGATTACCAGGTTAATTTGAAAAACGAGCTCTCGTTGGCCGAAGTGTTGCGTCGTTTGGATGTGCTCGAGAGTGAACGCTTGCCGAAACTGATTGACGATGTGAGAGCGCAAATCAAATGATTAGAGCCATCTTCTTCGACTTCAACGGCGTCATCATCGACGACGAGACCATTCAGATGAAGGCCTACCAGGAAGTGTTGAGTGGTCACGAGATCGCGCTGACTGAGGAGCTGTATTTCGGTGCGCTGGGTATGGATGACAGGACGTTTGTCCGCTCGATGTTTGAGCACGCGAAGAAGCCGTTGAGCGATCCGTTGCTGGACGAAGTGATGGTCGCAAAGACCGACCTGCACCGGCAGATGATTGAAGACTTGCCGCTGTTTCCAGGTGTATTGACGTTTTTGAAGTCGGCGTCGCGGGTGTTTCAGCTTGGACTGGTGAGCATGGCGAATCTGGCTGAAGTCAGTTACGTGTTTCAACGCGCGAATCTCATGCCGCTCTTTACCGTGATCGTGACGGCGGAGGATGCGTCGGTGTGCAAGCCTGCGCCGGATTGTTATCTCACGGGACTCTTGAAGCTGAATGAGTGGCGACAGCATGAGCGCCAGTTGCCGCTGCTCGCATCAGAATGTTTAGCTATCGAAGACTCGCCGCCGGGAATCCAATCGGCGCGCGCTGCTGGTATGCGAACACTCGGCGTGACGAATACCGTCTCGGAAGAGGCATTACGTGCGGCGGGTGCTGATGTCGTGACGAAGAGTCTGGCTGATTGGAACGTCGATGCGGTGAAGTTAGTTTTTTAGACAGGATGAACAAGATGTTTCAGGATGAACAAGATAAGTCCTGTCAATCCTGTAAAATCTTGTAAATCCTGTCTACGTCTGTCTATGAGCTTTTTCGATATATTGCATTTAGCCCTACGAAATCTGCGCCAGGCGAAGCTGCGCGCGATCCTGACGACGATGGGCGTGATCGTCGGCGTGGCGGTAATCGTGACGATGATGTCGTTCGGGCTCGGTCTGCAGCGCAATATGCTTGACCGCTTCAAAGCGCTCGACTTCTTCAACGAGATACAAGTCTTTGGTCAGGGCCTCAGCACTCTCGCCGGGCTCGATCGTTCCTCACGTGGACCGGAAGGTGAACGTCGCAACGATCGTCGCTCGGATCGATCACCGACACGCATTCTCGACGACACCGGAATCAAAGAGATGGCCGCCATACCCGGTGTCGCTTATGTCGAGCCGAGTGTTAGCTTGAACGTTTTCGTTCGCTCCAACGGCAAATTGCGGAGCACGAACATCGGCGGCGCTAACATTCCGAATGCCGCGACTCGCTTTCAACATTTCGCTGCCGGAAAGATGATCTCGTCTCCTACCGCGGGTGAAGCAGTAGTGTCGGAACGATTCATCCGCGAGTTCGGTTACGACAAGCCCGCTGACGCAATCGGAAAAACACTCGAATTACTCGCGCCACCATCTGAGAACAAAAAGTCAGAAGAGGAGGAGGAGCCGCCAAACTTCTTCGGCATTCCCCTCGACGATCCGGGGCTCGATGAATCCAATCCTGATGTTGAAATCCAGACGTTCCGCATTGCCGGTGTCCTTGGTGAGATAAAGGAAGGCGTCGGTCAGGGCGGCTTGCGCGGGCTCTTCCCCGGCGCACAGATCTACATTCCGCTACAGTTGGCCCACGACTGGGCCATTAAGCATCGTAGCCCGATGGGCCAGGTGGCGCTTGCGCTCGCGCGTCGTGGCGGAAACCTCAGTGAAGGTCAAAACGAGGGCTACGAAGCGGCGGTTGTGCGTGTTAGCGATCCTAAGCACTTGACGGCAGTGCGACAGAAGATTACGGAGCTTGGTTTTGGTAGTTTCTCGATCGTCGATGAGATCGAACAGATACGGACGGTGTTTCTGATCATCGATTCGGTGCTTGGGCTGCTTGGTGGGATCTCGTTGCTGGTGGCTTCGTTTGGAATTGCGAACACGATGATCATGTCGATCCTCGAACGAACGCGTGAGATCGGGATCATGAAAGCGATCGGCGCCGAGGATCGCGAGATCAAGATGATCTTCTTTGTTGAGGCAGCAGTGATCGGGACTGTCGGTGGTCTTATCGGGGTCTTGATAGCGTGGGGAATCGACGGCCTCGCGAACCGTATCGCTTATCGCTTCATACTCAAACCGCAGGGCGCGTCGTTTATCGATTTCTTCTCGTTGCCGATCTATTTGTCGGTGGGCGCGATCTTGTTTGCGCTCTTCGTCTCGATTCTCGCAGCACTCTATCCGGCATCACGTGCCGCACGCATCGATCCCGTCCGAGCTCTTAGGCATGATTAGCCACGGATAACACGGATTCGTAAAACGATCCGGCCAGCTCTGTGGCTAAGTTCCAAGTGGCTTGCCGCAGCGGTTGCAGAATCTCGCGGATGGATCCTTTTGTGGCGAACCGCAGTTCGAACAAGACCTGCCAACTTTCAGGTTCGCTCCGCACGACGAACAGAAATCAGACTCCGCGATGTTCGCTGCTCCGCACGTCCCGCAGCGTCCCGGCAAAGGCGGAACGTAGCCCCCCGCTTTGCGCGAGATGTGATTCTCGATTATCTTCCATGCGTCTTCCGTAAGCTTGTATTGCCAGTAAGCTCCGAGTGCCGCGAGTGCGAGTAGCGGTGGAAAGACAACAACGCCGACGGCCGCAACCGCCGCTTTGTCGAACCACTTCTGCATCCCGATCTCTGCGCGTGTGCCACCGGGCTCTGGCGTGATCTTGATCGTGAGGGCCGAGGAGAGTCCGGTCAGATCTCTTAGCGTACTCGATTTACGCGCCTGGAAAATGCTGGTGTTCGAAACTTGGAACGTCTGCACCTCAAACTCACTGTCAAAAACATTGCGAAGCTCCGTACTCAGTTGCGGAATATCAGCTTCAACACCCGGATAGTATCTACTGTCCATTTATTAACTGGCCTCCTGCGCTATGAAAACTATACTGGTTCTCTTTCTACTTGTCGTCATTACGCTATCCACGCCGTTAACGTTCGCCCAAACATCAATCGATGGCTTCAGCGCTGAGCGCGCCACTGCCGAACGTCGCTGGGAAGAACAATTTCGCGCTGTTCCAGATCCGAAATCGGCACGCGAACACTTGCGCCGTCTGACTATCGAGCCACACATCGCCGGCACTAAAGAAGATTACAACACCGCCCTCTACGTTCGCGATCAACTGCGCAGCTACGGACTGTCAGCGGATCTGAAAGAGTATGAAGTCTGGCTCAACTACCCAAACGCTCCGACCGTGCTCGAGCTCATCACCACGCGCCGTCAGCGACTCAGCACTCAGGAAGCAGCCGTGCCCGGCGATCCATCGTCATCGCATCCGAAGATCTCGCCGCTCTTCAACGGCTACAGCGCCAGCGGCGACGTGACCGGACCAGTCGTCTACGCAAACTACGGTTTACCGAATGATTACGAAGATCTCAAGAAAGCCGGCGTCGATGTTAAAGGCAAGATCGTGGTCGTGCGCTACGGCAACTCGTTTCGCGGCGTGAAGGCGAAGGTTGCGGAACAGAACGGCGCGATCGGCTGCATCATCTATTCCGATCCGGAGGACGACGGTTACATGCAGGGCGACGTGTTTCCGAAAGGACCTTGGCGCCCGGTTGCGTCTGGCCAGCGCGGCTCGGTGCAATTTCTGTTTGATTATCCCGGCGATCCGTTGACGCCGGGCAAGCCCGCAATCGCCGGCACGCCTCGTTTGAAACCCGAAGAAGCGACCGATCTCACGCGCATTCCCGTGCAGCCCATCGCTTACGACGTTGCGCGCACAATCCTGTCACAGCTCAAAGGACCACTGCGTCCGCGCGGTTTTCAGGGCGGCTTGCCGTTCGCTTATCACGTTGGCGGCACGAATGACGTGAAGCTGCGCTTGAAGACGGACATGAACTACAAGCTGCGGACGATCTGGAACGTCGTCGCGCGCATCGACGGTAACGAAGAGAAGGATCGCTGGGTCGTGCTTGGTAACCATCGTGATGCGTGGGTGTTTGGCGCGGTCGATCCAAACAGCGGCTCGTCGGCGATGCTCGAAGTGGGCCACGGATTCGGTGAGTTGTTGAAACAGGGCTGGAAGCCGCGACGCACGATCATCCTTTGCAGTTGGGACGCAGAGGAATATGGACTCATCGGCTCGACTGAATGGGCCGAAGAGATGGCTGACGAGTTGCGGCAGAAAGCGGTTGCGTATCTGAATCTCGATGCGGCTGTCTCCGGACCAAACTTCGGCGCTTCGTCGGTGCCGTCGTTGTGGAAGTTCATCCGTGGCGCGGCGCGCGATGTTAAGGATCCGAAGACTGGTAAGAGCGTCTATCAACAGTGGCAGGATCGATCGCGCGAGAACCGTCCGGAAGGCGATCAGGATATGCGTGAAGCGCGCATTAGTGCACTCGGCTCGGGATCTGATTACACGCCGTTTCTTCAGCATCTCGGCATCGCGTCAACTGACATGGGCTTCGGTGGCGATTACGGTGTTTACCATTCGGCGTACGACTCGTTTTACTGGATGGACCACTTCGGCGATCCCGGTTTCACTTATCACGTGGCGGCGGCGCAGTTGTGGGGCACGCTGGCGATGCGGCTTGCGGACGCAGACGGGCTTCCGTTTGATTACACTGATTACGCGCACCAGATTCGTGACTTCTTTACTGAGGCGATGAGGCTTGCACGTATCCGCAATCTCGCCTCGTCGCTCGATGATAAAGCGATGACGTCGGCGATTGACGATTTCGCGAAAGAAGCAGAGCGCGTTGAGAAAGATCGGCAGGAAGCTGTGCGGAAAGGTGATCGCGCGGAACTCGGGAAGATTAATGATGCGCTCGTTCAGGCGGAGCGGCAGTTTATCGATGCGAAAGGATTGCGTGGGCGCACGTGGTACAAGCACCAGATCTACGCACCGGGTATTTATACGGGATATGCCGCACAGCCGCTGACTGATTTCAGGCAGGCGATTGACGATCGAAATTCGGCTAATGCGAAGGAGTCGCTCGAGAGGATCGTGGAGGCCATCAAGCGAGTAACCAGAACATTAAAAGCCGCGGATTAACGCTATTTAAGAAAAGAACAAGTCAGGAAGAGGGGCTTGCCCCCGCCGTTGCTTGGACTGGACGAGCGGG
>DATFDT010000009.1:0-11422 GCA_035251975.1 Pyrinomonadaceae bacterium
ACGTTGCGCGATGTGACTCGGGTTGTAGCGCAGGTGCAGCAGCGTATTGAGTGATGCGTCCGCGACGAGGATCACATCGCCGCCGCGTCCACCGTCTCCGCCTGATGGACCACCGCGGGGCACAAACTTCTCGCGCCGGAAAGCTGTAACACCGCTACCTCCGTCTCCCCCTTGCACATGAATCTTGGCGCGATCAATAAACATCCCAAATTGAAAACGACGCCCGGGCGCGCTTTATTGCTGCTCAGGCGTCGCGAACTTTTTCAGAAACTGTTCTAAGCAGCAGTTTGCTCCGCTGGATAAACGCTGACGAACTTGCCGGACCGGCCCTTGTCTTCAAACTTAACGACGCCGTCGATCAGCGCAAACAACGTGTCGTCTTTACCGCGGCCAACGTTGTTACCGGGTTTCCACCTCGTGCCACGCTGGCGCGCGATGATGTTGCCGCCGAGCACGCGCTCACCGCCGAATTTTTTCAGACCGAGTCTCTGCGACTGCGAGTCGCGACCGTTACGAGATGAACCAACACCTTTTTTGTGTGCCATTGTCTTTACCCAATCGAATCAATCTTTAACGTTGTGTAGCCCTGGCGATGACCGCGCGTGCGCTTGTACTGTTTGCGTCGCTTTTTCTTGAAGACGACGATCTTCTGATCTTTGCCGTGTGCTACCACCGTGGCTGAAATCTTGCCGTCGCCAGCTCCTGAGCTAATCACTGGTTCGAGTTCGATCGACGAGCCGGCATCGGCCGCCATCGAAGGCACGCGAATCGTCTGTCCTTCCGTGACCAGAAACTGTTTTCCACCGGCTTTGATAACTGCGTGTGACATGTTAATCACCTCATAAAAAGTCGAGCATTATAGAGCAACCGCTGCCCAAACGGCAAATATAGCCGTATAAGTCCTTCCTATAGGACCTATTTCGACGCCGCCACCTTCTTGCCGTTTCGCGCCAGGAAATACTCCATGAAATCCGTGCCGATATCCCCGGCCCGGAAACGCGGGTCGTCCATGATCTTCTGGTGCAGCGGGATCGTCGTCTTGATCCCCTCGACCACCATCACATCGAGCGCCCGCTTCATCCGCGCAATCGCGAGTTCACGCGTGCGCGCGTGCACGATCACCTTCGCGATCAGCGAGTCGTAAAACGGCGTCACCTGGTAACCAGAATAAACAAAGGTATCGACGCGCACACCCGGTCCGCCCGGCAAATTGAACGCCGTGATCGTTCCAGGCGAGGGGGCAAACGTCTCCGGATTCTCAGCATTGATGCGACACTCAATCGCATGTCCGACGATCAGCATGTCGTCCTGGTTGTAATTCAGCGGCTCACCTTCAGCGATCCGGATCTGGTTGCGAACGATATCGGCGAGGGTCACCATCTCCGTTACCGGGTGCTCGACCTGGATGCGCGTGTTCATCTCCATGAAGTAGAAATTGCCGTGCTTATCGAAGAGAAACTCACACGTGCCCGCGCTCGAATAACCGAGTTTCTTGCACGCAGCGACCGCTGCATCGCCCATAGTCTTGCGCTGTTCCGGTGTCAGCACGATCGACGGAGCCTCTTCCATGAGCTTCTGGTGACGACGTTGAATCGAGCACTCACGCTCGCCGAGATGGATGCACTCGCCAAACTCGTCCGCCATCACCTGGATCTCTATGTGGCGTGGCTGCTCGATGTACTTCTCGATGTAAACACTACCGTCGTTGAACGCTGCCGCCGCTTCGGTTGACGCCGTGTCGAGCGCTTTCCCCAGCTCGCTTTCCGAACGCACGATGCGCATGCCGCGACCGCCGCCACCGGCAGAAGCCTTGACGATGATCGGATAACCAATCTCACGTGCGAGCTTGACTCCTTCTTCTTCCGAAGTGATGGCGCCGGGACTTCCCGGCACGATCGGCAGCCCTGCTTCGTGCATCGCACGACGCGCTTCGATCTTGTCGCCCATCAGGCGAATCACATTAGCGGGTGGTCCAATGAACTTGATATTGCAGGCCTCGCAGATCTCGGCGAAGTAAGCCGACTCGGCAAGAAATCCGTAACCGGGATGAATCGCGTCGACGTTGAAGAGCTCAGCAGTGCTGATGATGGCGGGAATGTTGAGATAACTCTGCGCGGACGGCGCTGGTCCAATACACGCGGCTTCGTCGGCGAAGCGGACGTGCAATGAATCGCGATCGACGTCGCTGTGCACGGCGACCGTCTTGATGCCCATCTCTTTGCAGGTCCAGATGATGCGACAAGCAATCTCGCCGCGATTGGCGATCAAGATCTTCTTGAACTTGCGCGAATTAAAGGCCATAAAAAAATGCGCCGCAAAAAAGCACAAAAGACACAAGTTGTATTCGTGCCTTTTGTGCGTCTTTGTGGCTTAACTCTGGATTCCAAAGAGTGGCTGGCCGTATTCAACCGGCTGGCCGTTCTCAACGTAAATCTTTACTACTTCTCCACTCGCCTCGGCCTGAATCTCGTTCATGAGCTTCATGGCTTCGATAATGCAAACAACAGTCTCGGGCTCAACGTTGCTGCCGATCTTCACGAACGCATCTGCCGTCGGCGATGGCGAACGATAGAACGTGCCGACGATCGGCGATTGAATGATGTGTAAATCCTGATCCTGTGCAGCGGCTGTGGTGGCCTGTGTTCCCGGATGTGCCGGACCTGAGGGGGCAGGCGCAGGAGCCGGTTCTGGCGCAGGCGCTGGATCATGATGCGGAACCGAAGCGTGTGACGATTCGGCGCGCTCCGACTCGCGTCGCAGCCGCACGCGAAAGCCTTCGTTTTCAAGCTCGAGCTCCGCGAGCCCGTTGTCACGCAGCAGAGCAACCAACTCGCGCAGCTCGTCCAGGTTAACGGACGCTGCAGGACGTTCAGACGCATCAGACTGCTCGCGGCGTGAACGATTGCGGCTCTTCGTCTCACCTTGTTCTTTTGGTGCAGACATATAAATTTCCCGCAAAGGCGCAAGGACGCAAAGGATTTACTTCGCGCCTTTGCGCCTTTGCGGGAGAAATTCTTATCCTTCGCTCTCTTCGGGTTTAGTTTCGGCGGCCTCGGCTTCGGATGGTGCTTTCTTGTCCTTGCCTTTTCTCTTCTTCGACGCCGCGGCTTTACGTTTCTTCGCGGCTTCCGCAGCCTCGACTTCACGAGGATTGTCAACCAACTCGATGATCGCGAGCTCAGCGGCGTCGCCGTCGCGATGGCCCAGTTTGAAAATGCGCGTGTAACCGCCGGGCCGATCTTTGTAACGATCGCCAAGCTCAGTAAACAGTCGTCGCAGTGCTGCCACGCCGGCCGTACGCTCGGGTCGCAGTTGACCACGCTTGCCAGTGACTTCCTTCACGGTGGTGTTACCTGCGTGAAAGAAACCCGCTGCTTGTCGCCGCAAGTGCAACGCCTGCAGGTCAGAACCGTTGTCAGACAAACTACGCGCCCGGCGCGACAAGGTAATCGCGCGCTCGACAAACGGTCGCAGTTCCTTCGCCTTCGGCAAAGTCGTGACGATGCGCTCCTCGCGAGAGTTGATCAGGGAAGTCGCTAAATTGCGGAGCATCGAATTCCGATGCTCACTGGTGCGACCGAGTTTTCGATGTGCCTTTAAGTGTCGCATGACTCAAACCTACTCTTCGTCGCCTTCAAAATCGGAAAGATCGGCGCCGTCACGGCCGCCCGTGCCCGGAATCGGATTACCCTGCTCGTCAAACTCCATACCGAAGTCGAGTCCCATGCCGTTCAGGATTTCCTTGATCTCGTTCAGCGACTTCTTGCCAAAATTCTTCGTGGCCAGCATCTCGCGCTCGGTGCGTTGGACCAGATCGCGAATGGTGCGGATGTCAGCATTCTTCAGACAGTTGTAAGAACGAACCGACAGCTCCAACTCGTCAACCGAGCGGTCCAACTGATCGTTGCGCGGGAGGGGCGGACGCTCCATCTTCGCGTAAGCGAAATCGTCCGTGTCCTCTTCGAAGTTGATGAAGATCGACATGTGGTCCTTGATCAACTTCGCCGCGAGCCCGATCGAGTCTTCTGGCTTGACTGAACCATCGGTCCAGACCTCAATCGTAAGCTTGTCAAACTCCGTGTTCTGGCCCAGGCGTGCTGCTTCGACGTTGTAATTGACTTTCTTGACCGGGGTGTGGACCGAATCGATCGGAATGTATCCGAGCGATAGATCCTCGTCGAAGTTGCGATCGGCGGAGACGTAGCCACGTCCGCGCTTCAAGCGCATTTCGACCTTCAGTGATCCACCGTCGCTTACGGTCGCGATGTGAACGCTCGGATCGAGGATCTCTACGTCAGCATCAGTTTCGATATCGGCAGCCGTAACTTCGCCGGCTTCCTCTTTATTGATACGCAGCGTCTTGGGCTCGCTGGTGTGTAACTTAAAAGGTACTTGCTTGAGATTGAGAATAACGTCGGTGGCGTCTTCCACCACCCCTTTAATAGATGAAAACTCATGCTCGACGCCTTCAATCTTGACGGCCGTGATGGCGGCGCCTTCGATAGAAGAAAGCAACGCACGACGAAGCGAATTACCGACAGTCGTACCAAAGCCTCGCTCGAATGGCTGCGCTGAAAAGCGGCCATATCTCTCGGTGAGGGTCTCTGCGTCTGCCGCAAGGCGTCGCGGCATTTGAAATCCTGTCCAAAGATTATTTTGATCCATAGCCATAGCGTTCAGGTTCCTAAGAAAAATGCATCGGACCAGGCAGTAACCATCTGTGCCCTGTTGGCCGTGGTTACTGCCCCAGTCGGGTTAATTACTTACTATAAAGCTCAACAATCAACTGCTCGTTGATCGTGCGGTCGATATCGTCACGCACAGGCGCGCCGCTCACACGTGCAGTCATGTCGGCGCCGCCGTCTGCGGAGATCCACGACGGGCGTCCACGACCAGACGCGGTTTGCCATGCACCCTCGATATGAGAGTTCTTTCTGCTTGCCTCTCGCACACCGATGGTGTCGCCTGGCTTCACTTGATAAGAGGGAATATCTACTTTGCGATCGTTGACCGTAATGTGACCGTGGTTAACGAGCTGTCGTGCCTGCCGGCGTGAGGTCGAAAAGCCCGCGCGGTAAACGGCATTGTCCAGTCGCCGCTCGAGCAGGAACAAAAGGTTCTCGCCCGTGATACCCTTCATGCGCGCGGCGCGTTCGAAGTAGTTTCGAAACTGGCCTTCGAGAATGAAGTAGATGCGTTTGACCTTCTGCTTCTCTCTGAGCTGCTGGCCATAGCCGACTAGTGCTTTGCCACGGCGCAGCGAATTACCGTGCTGACCCGGCGGTTGCGTACCACGTTTTTCAATCGGACAAGCGGGTTTGTAACAACGATCGCCCTTCAAAAACAGCTTCGCGCCTTCGCGACGGCAAAGGCGACACACAGCATCTCTATACCTAGCCAATTATTTGCCTCCGGTCTATTGCCTCCAACCTGATCATCAGGTTGGAAAAGTTTACAGGTTGCGCTTGCGCGAACCCTTCATCCTTTGGGTTAATTCACATCCGATAAAGAGAACAAGTCAGGAAGACGGGCTTGCCCCCGCTTTTTTGAACCATTGGAAGCGGGGGCAAGCCCCTCTTCCTGACTTGTTCTGTTCTACCGACTAAACTCTGCGTCGCTTCGGCGGACGGCAGCCGTTGTGCGGGATCGGCGTCGTATCGCGAATCGTCATCACGCGGATGCCCGCATTCGCGATCGCGCGGATCGCTGACTCGCGTCCACCGCCTGGTCCTTTCACACGCACTTCACACTGGTGCATGCCCGCTTCGTGCGCCTTCTTCGCCGCTTCGTAAGCCGCTTGCTGCGCGGCGAACGGCGTCCCTTTACGCGAGCCACGGAAGCCACGCGCGCCGGCTGACGACTGCGCGATCAAGTTCCCTTCAAGATCCGTGATCGAGATCATCGTATTATTGAACGACGCCGCAATATGCACGATGCCGTTGGGAACGTTCTTCTTCTCTTTCTTCCGAAAGACCTTCTTTTTTCCGCCTGCTTTAGCCATAACTTTTCAGTTCGATAACAAAAAACTACTTCTTGCCGGGCGCCTTCTTCTTGGCAATGGTGGCACGTCGCGGACCTTTGCGCGTGCGAGCGTTTGTATGAGTTCGCTGGCCGCGCACCGGCAACGAACGGCGATGCCTGAGACCACGATAGCAACCGATGTCCATCAAGCGCTTGATGTCCATCTGGACGCGCTTGCGCAGGTCGCCTTCGATCTCTCCCTGCGTTTCCAGAATGGCACGGATGCGGCTCAGCTCGTCTTCACTCAGATCGCGTACGCGAGTGTCGAGGTTGACGCCGGCTTCCTTCAGCACGGAATTCGAACGCGAGCGGCCAATGCCGTAGATGTAAGTCAGGCCAATCTCGGCTCTCTTATTGGGCGGTAAATCTACTCCAGCTACACGTGCCATTGTATTTCTCGTTATCCTTGTCTCTGTTTATGTTTGGGATTCGCACAGATCACACGCACCACGCCTTTGCGGTGGATGATCTTGCACTTGTCGCACATCTTTTTCACTGACGCACGGACTTTCATTACGTAACCTCGTTAACTATTTATAGCGATAAGTGATGCGGCCGCGATTGAGATCGTACGGCGAAAGCTCCACTAAAACCCTGTCACCCGGAAGTATTCGAATAAAATGCTTGCGCATCTTCCCTGATATGTGCGCAAGCACCTGATGCTGGCTGTCTTCCAACTCGACCCGAAACATAGCGTTAGGCAAAGTTTCCAGCACCTTTGCCATGACTTCTATCGCTTCTTCCTTCGCCATATCCTCTCTGAGTGGAATTACGACGCTGCCGACAAACTGCGAATAATAGCATCCGCGTTTATCCGCGGTCAAACTACCACCGGCTCTAAAGGCGTCGTGGTCGAAACGAGAGTCAAAACCTCCGGTCCCTCTTCTGTGATCGCGATCGTGTGCTCGGCGTGGGCGCTCGGCTTCCCATCGACGGTCACGACCGTCCATCCATCCGCCAAAACCTTAGTAAAATGCGTCCCCTGATTGACCATCGGCTCGATCGCGAACACATACCCGATCTTGATCTTCGGTCCGAGGCCCGGCCTGCCGTAATTCGGAATCTGCGGATCCTCGTGCATCCGGCGCCCGATGCCGTGCCCGACATAGTCACGCACCACCGTATACCCGTTCGCCTCGGCGTGCTCCTGCACCGCCCAGCCGATGTCACCGAGATGGTTCCCGGCCCGGCACTTCTGAATCGCACGCTCGAGGCATTCCTCAGTCACGCGAATCAGCTTGAGCTTCTCCTCATCGACCTCGCCAACCGGAACGGTCGTCGCCGTGTCACCGACAAAACCTTCCAGGGTGACGCCACAATCAATCGAGAAGATATCGCCTTCCTTCAAAGCGTAGTCCGACGGAAACCCGTGCACGATCTGCTCGTTGACCGAGGCGCAGATCGAGTACGGAAATCCGTTGTACCCCTTGAACGTCGGCAAAGCGCCAGCATCGCGAATCATCTTCTCAGCGACGCGATCGATCTCGAGCGTCGTGATCCCCGGTTTGACCATACTGCGCAAATGCTCCCGCACCTGCCCGACCAGACGTCCCGCCGCCCGCATCTTCTCTAATTCTTTTTTCGACTTCCCGATAATCATTTCTAAATCTTAGCCACGGATCTGTGGCAGCAGTTTTACGATGTCCTCATAGATCGCTTCCGGCTCTCCAGTCCCGTCCACCGTTTGTAGCAACCCGGCCGCCTTGTAGTAATCGATTAACGGTCGCGTTTGCTCCTCGAACGTTGCGAGTCGCGCGCGCACCGTCTCCGGATTGTCGTCCGCGCGCTGCACAAGCTGTGCTTCCGGATGCAGATCGCAGACGTTGTCGTGGCGCGGCGGCTTGAAGTAGATATTGTAAATCTCATTGCAAACCGGGCAATTACGCCGTCCGGTCATTCGCTTCTCGAGCATATCCAGCGGCACGTCGATCAATATCGCGACGATATCGTTGCCCTGCTCGGCCGCGAGCTTTTCCAGGCTGCGCGCCTGGCCCGGCGTGCGTGGAAAGCCGTCGAGAATGTAGCCGTGCTTACAATCGACCTGCGCGGTGCGCTCTTTGACCACTTGAATTGTCAAATCATCGGGAACCAGTTGTCCCCGGTCCATGATATCGCGAACTTCCTGCGCGAGGGGTGTGTCCGCATGTTTGAGCGCGCGAAAAATATCCCCCGTCGAGATTTGAGGCAAATGCAAACGTTCTTGAAGCAAGCGCGCCTGCGTGCCTTTTCCGGCACCAGGCGCACCCATCAAAACTATTATTTTTGCCATAAAGGATCAGTTGCGCCGCCCGCGCAGTCGACCGCCACTACCCAGAAAACCTTCGTAGTTGCGCATCACGAGCTGCGCTTCGATCTGCGCGACAGTGTCCATCGCGACGCCGACAAGAATCAGCAGCGACGTACCGCCAAAATAGAAGTTGTAGCCCATACCCGTCGGGATCCAGGAGAGACCGGGCGTCGTACTGACAAACGATTCCAGCCACGTGCCGATAAACGGCAATCGACCAACCTTGAAACCACTCAACATGAACTGCGGCACGAACGCCACGAGTGCGAGATAAACCGCGCCGACCGTCGTCAGACGAGTCATGATCGTATTGAGATACTCTGCTGTCGCCCGACCGGGACGAATTCCAGGCATGAACCCGCCATGCTTCCGCAGGTTGTCAGCCACTTCCTCGACGTTGAAGACGATCGACACGTAAAAGAACGTGAAGAAGATGATCAGCGACAAAAAGATCAACTCGTAATACGGATCTCCCGGATGGAAGATCGCGAAGAAGTTGTAGATCTTCGCCCACCATGTATTCGGATTAGCAGGATCGGGAGGAAACGCCGCAAAGACACTCTGTGGCATCGACAAAACCGACGAAGCAAAGATCACAGGGATCACGCCGCCCATATTGATCTTCAACGGCATGGTCGTTTGCTGTCCACCGACTACCTGCCTGCCGACGTGTCGCTTCGCGTAACTAACCGCTATCTTTCGTCGCGCTGCTTCGACGTACACGATGAACGCAATAATCAGGATCAACGCAGCGACCATCGCGAACACGCCGATCGTCACCATCGTATCGCCCTGGCTCAGCCGCTCTGCGACCTGCTGTACACCACGCGGCAGACCGATCACGATACCCGCAAAAATCAACAACGAGATACCGTTGCCGACGCCGCGCTCCGTAATCTGCTCACCGAGCCACATGACGAACATCGTGCCAGTTGTAAGCGTCAGCACCGTGCTGAGACGGAAGCCCCAACCGGGCGCTCCGACGCCGTTGACTTGCAGCCAGTGCGCAACGAACGAAGTCTGGATCGCAGCGAGCACAACCGTCAGGTAACGCGTCCACTGGTTAATCTTCTGACGGCCCATCTCGCCCTCTTCCTGCAACTTCTTGAGCTGCGGCGAGACGACGGTCATGAGCTGAAGAATGATGGACGCGGTGATGTAAGGGGTGACGCCTAAAGCGAAGACTGAAATCGTGCGGAAGTTTCCGCCGGAGAAGAGGTCGAGCACGCCGAGCAGCGTTCCCGCAACGTCGCGCCAAACTTCATCGAGGCGCAGCTTGTTGATACCGGGCGCGCCGACGTGTGCGCCGAGGCGATAAACTGCGAGCAGACCGAGTGTAAAGAAAATGCGCCGGCGCAAATCCGGCACATTGAACATATTGCGAACCGCGGCAAAAAACTTTTCCATTACTGTTCTCCTGCCGGCGATCCCAGGCTATCCGGCAATCTCGACTACTGCACCGCCTGCCTGCTCGATCTTTTGACGAGCGCTCTTGGTGAACCGGTGGGCTGAAACACGAAGCGGTTTTGAGACTTCGCCGTTTCCGAGCACCACCACGTCGTGCTTGGCTTTCTTGATCAAGCCGCGAACGTGCAACACCTCAGGCGTGATCTCTTCGTTCGCTTCAAAATGCTGATCGAGAGCGGCGAGACTGATCTCGAGCCACTGCTTCTTAAAGATATTGGTGAAACCGCGCTTCGGCAAGCGCCGGTGCAGAGGCATCTGACCGCCTTCAAAACCGATCTTGCGCGAATAACCCGAACGAGACTTCTGTCCCTTCTCACCGCGGCCCGCGGTCTTGCCCAGACCCGAGCCTGGCCCACGCCCGACACGCTTCTTCTTGTGGGTCGAACCCTTCGCCGGCTTTAGACTATTAAGACTAATCGCCATCATGAACTCCTTTTAGCCACGAAAAGGCACAAAAAACAAAAAAATTTCCTCTTGAGTATTTTGTGCTTTTTTGTGGCTACTGAACTATTCGTAACAGGTGCGGCACTTTCGCAACGGCGCCGCGCATCGAGTCGTTGTCCGGACGCTCGACCACCTGGTGCAACTTTCGCAAACCGAGACTGCGCACGATCGTCTTGTGCGTCTTCGGCGCATGAATAAAGCTCCGGTAGTACTCGATACGAATTGTCGCTTGTGATTCTGTGTTGCTGTTTGCTCTACGCGGCATCTTTACATCTCCTCAACCTGCTTGCCACGCAAGCGCGCCAACTCCATCGGATCCTTCATTCGCAACAACGCATCGAAAGTCGCACGCACCACGTTGTGCGGATTCGTCGAGCCCAGCACCTTCGTGCGCACATCTCTGACGCCGACTGCCTGCATGACCGCACGCACCGCGCCGCCCGCGATAACTCCTGTACCTTCCGAAGCAGGCTTAACGAGCACACGACCCGCGCCGTACTCACCAATCAACTGGTGCGGGAGGGTGTTATTGATCAGCGGCACGCGAATCAGATTCTTCTTCGCCGCCTCGACTCCCTTTTTGATCGCGAGGGGCACTTCGCGCGCCTTGCCGGTGCCGAAACCGACGTGCCCGCCTTCATCACCAACCACTACGAGCGCCGCGAACGAGAGGTTCTTACCGCCCTTAACGACTTTGGTGACGCGATTGATGGAGATTACCTGATCTTTCAGGTCGAGCCCCTGCGCGGGAATGCGTTGCTTGGGTTGTCTCATAATCTATTCTTGTTTCTTCTTCTTCGACTTCTTTTCCTTTGGCTCGGCGGCTACGGCTGCCGGCTCTTCCGCTTCGGGCTCGGCGACGACTTCGTTCTTGTTCAAGCCCGCTGCCCGCGCGGCATCCGTCAACGCCTTGATACGACCGTGATAGAGATAGCCGCCGCGATCGAAAACGACCTGCTCGATGCCTTTCGCGAGTGCGCGCTCTGCGATCGCCTGGCCGATACGTCGCGCCGCATCGAGGTTACCGCCGCTGTTGCCGCGCAGATCTTTCTCTGTCGACGACGCGGACACGATCGTCTGGCCCATGCGGTCGTCGATCACCTGAGCGTAAATGTGGTTGAGACTACGATAGATCGCGAGCCGCGGCCTCTCCGTGTTTCCTTTTACCTTGCGCCGAATCCGCGAATGAATCGCGTTTCGCAC
>DATFDT010000010.1:0-18511 GCA_035251975.1 Pyrinomonadaceae bacterium
GGCTTGCCCCCGCTGTTAGTCCATTTGGAAGAGCGGGGGCAAGCCCCTCTTCCTGACTTGTTCTACTCTCGGGGTCTTATAGGAACCTACAAAGCTTCCAGTCGGGGGCAGATTCTATTTAGATTGCGCTGAGTTCTTCGACAAACGTGACGCGGTTGATTTCGTGCAAGGTCGAAACACCGGTGAAAACCTTCTGCAAGGCCGACTCTCTCAAGCTCTTCAAACCCTCGGCCTCGGCTGCGCGCCGGACTTCGGAACCCGGCCTCCGCTCGACGATCATCTCGCGGATATTATCAGACAAATCCAGTAATTCGTGAATAGCCGTGCGGCCCCGATAACCCGTGTGGTTACAGGCGTCGCAACCGACATTCATGTAAAAAGGCTTATCACGAAATTCCTCCGGCTTGAGTCCTGAGTCAAACAGTTCCGTGTCAGTCGGATGATACGCCCGCTTGCAGTACGCGCACAGCATACGAATCAGTCGTTGCGCCAGCACACAGTTGAGCGACGACACGAAGTTGTACGGCTCAACGCCCATGTTCAGGAAACGTCCGATCACGTCGATTACGTTGTTTGCGTGTACCGTTGTAAATACGAGGTGACCAGTCAAGGCGGATTGAATCGCGATCTGCGCGGTCTCCGTGTCGCGGATCTCCCCGACCATGATCTTGTCAGGATCGTGACGCAGAATTGAACGTAGACCACGATCGAACGTGAGTCCTTTCTTCTCGTTCACGGGAATCTGCGTGATGCCATGCAACTGGTACTCGACCGGATCCTCGATCGTTACGATCTTGTCTTCTTCGTTTCTGATCTCGTTGAGCGCAGCGTAGAGCGTGGTGGTCTTTCCCGATCCGGTTGGACCAGTAACCAGGACCATGCCGTACGGTTCTGCGATGTAACGACGAAACTTCCGCAGGTCGTCTTCCGAGAACCCAACGACGTTCAGATTCAGGTTTCGAAATTCCTCGTTGATCTGTTCTTTGTCGAGAATACGAATGACCGCGTCTTCGCCGTGAATCGTCGGCATGATCGAAACGCGGAAGTCGACGTTGCGTCCTTTATAACGAACGCGGAACCGACCGTCCTGCGGCACGCGACGCTCGGCGATGTCGAGCTCTGACATGACCTTGATACGTGAGATCAGCGTCTGGTGATAAGCAAGATCGATCGGATCGACTTTCGCATAGAGCGCGCCGTCAATTCGATACTTCACCTGCACTTCTGTATCGCGAGTCTCGATGTGAATATCAGACGCGCGCGACTCCATCGCGTTGTAGATGATCGTGTCGACGAGTTTGATGATCGGCGACATCTCGGCGTCGGTCGCGAGACGATCGAGGTCGAGCACTTCTTCGCCGTGCTCTGTTTCTTTAACCAGTGAAATGCGAAATCCCGATGCTGCTTCCTGAAGTACGCGCTGTGTCGTGTCGCCTTTGCGCAGGACGACTTCGACCGCGCCCGCAGTCGCAACATGCGGCACAACACGGGTCTTAAGTGTGCTCGAAAGCTCATCGAGACGCTCGAGGTCCGTCGGATCGGCCATCGCGATGTGCAGGCCTTTTTGATCGCGCTTGAGCGGCACGAACTGGTGCCGCACCATCAAGTCAACCGGCACTTCCGTAAACAGCTGGTAGTCGATTGGCGACTCGCGATCGGGCGGCAGCAGATCTACAAACGGGAGCCGGTAACGGCGCGCGAGTTCTCGCGCCGCTTTCATCTCGGGCGGCACATGGACTTCGCCGTTGTGGCCGTTTTCACCGGCCGGCGGCGCAGACTGGACCACCGGATCCTCGTTTACTGGCATTTGACTCATAAACTAACTTCCAACTAATGACGCGCGCCGGTAACACCTGCGCCACTCGAGATCGACTGGATAATCGGGAGGTAAATCGCCAGCAGGATCGTCACCACGACCCCGCCCATGACGACAAGAATCGCAGGCTCAAGCGTGGTCGTCAACTGTTCCAGCCGCACTTCCGATTCCGCGTCGTAGAACACGGCGACTTCGTCCAGCATCTCGCGCAAGCTGCCGGATCGTTCGCCGATCCCGATCATGTCAATTGCGAGCGGCGGCATCCAGCCCGCCGTCTCCAAACTCTCCGTAAATGAACGCCCCTCGCGAATCATCGGCAGTATCGACGAGCTGCGACGCCGCAACTCCAGATTAGTGATCGATTCCGATGCGATCTCCCACGATTCGACGAGCGTGATGCCACCGGCAAGCAATGTCGCGAGTGAGCGCGTCGCCTGCGCGACAGACATTTGCACTGCAAGGCTGCCGGCGAGGGGAATCTTTAGAATCAGTTTACTGATTGCGAGTTTGCCGTTCGGAGTGCGCGACCAGATAAATAAAAAGATCGAGCCGCCGATGATCAAAGGACCGAACCAGAGCACGTTTGTCGACAACCAGCGCGAGATGCCCACGACGATCTGAGTCACTGTCGGCAGCTCATTTCCGAAGCCGGTAAACAATTCTGACATACGAGGCACGACGTAGATTGTCAGGAAGGTGACCATACACGCCGACGCGAATAGCAGAAACGTCGGATACGCGAGGGCGCCGCGAATCTTGCGCCGGAGAGCGACGTTGCGTCGCATGTAAGTCACGTATCGATTCAAGACTTCATCGAGCTGGCCCGAGCGCTCGCCCGCGAGAATCGAGGCGGTGTAGATACGCGGGAAGATGGCGCCCTGCGACGCGAATGCCTGCGACAACGCCGCGCCGCCACGGATCTGATCCTCTACGTCGCCAAGCACAGCGCGCAGTCGCGTTGATGCGGCTCGCTTGCGCAGCATCGTGATCGCCTGAAGGATCGGAATACCTGCGCGCGAGAGTGCTGCCAGTTGTTGATTAAAGAGGAGGAAGTCGTTGGCTTTGACCTTGGGATGTGCGCCGCGGCCGCCCAGGCGTGTCAGTGCAGCGACGCCGGAGCTACGTGGCGGCGAGACATTGAAGACGCGAAATCCTTCGCGCTCGAGTCGCGCTCGCGCTTCGTGGATGCCGGTCGCTTCGATTGTTCGGGTTACAACCTCGCCAGCAGGGGTTCCCAATCTACAAATAAACTCAGCCATGGCTCGCGATTCTATCTCACGCGCGTTCTAAGCAGAAGTTGCAAGGGATGTGAGCGCCAAAACAAAGAACAAGTCAGGAAGAGGGGCTTGCCCCCGCTCGTCCAATCCAAGCAACAGCGGGGGCAAGCCCCTCTTCCTGACTTGTTCTTTCCACGTTGATCCTTTTTCTCTTCAGTTCTCGCGTTTATTCCTTGGAGGACTAAATGACCGCACCTGCAATCGAAAAAGAACAAGAACAACTAAACCAAACACCCGCTCCAGTCCAAATGCTGCAAATCATCAGCGGCTTCTGGATCTCGCGAGCAGTTTACGTCATCGCTAAACTCGGCATCCCCGACCTGCTGGAATCCGGCCCGCAGACCGCCGAAGAACTGGCCTCGGCCACGGGCACGCACGCGCCTTCGCTCTTCCGAATCCTGCGGGCGCTCGTGAGCGTCGGCGTCCTGAGCTCCACTGAAGACGGGCGCTTTGCCCAAACACCAGTATCCGAAACGCTCGTCACTACGGCGCGCGGCTCGCTGCGCTGGTTCGCAGTTTCAGAGCTCGGCCAGGAACACTACCCGGCCTGGGGAAACCTGATGCACAGCGTCAAAACCGGCGAGATCGCTTTCGACAACTTCTTCGGCGCCAATATCTGGAAATACTTCCAGCAGAATCCCGAAGACGCCGCCATCTTCAACAACTCAATGACTAACGTGACTGCGCACACAAACGAAGCAATCACGTCGCTCTACGATTTCTCGCAGTTCGGCACGATCGTCGACGTCGGCGGTGGCCACGGCGGGCTGATCACATCGATTCTCGAGAAGAACCCGCAAGTGAAAGGCGTCTTGTTTGACGCTCCGGAAGTGATCGAAGGCGCAGGTCCGAAAATCGAGGCCGCGGGTCTTTCTGATCGCCTCAAAACCGTCGCCGGCGACTTCTTCAAGTCAGTACCTGAAGGCGGCGATGCGTACGTAATGAAGTGGATTATTCATGACTGGGACGACGAAAAATCGAACACGATTCTGAGAAACATCCGCAGTCGAATGCAGCCAAACAGCAAACTCATTCTCGTCGACTGCGTCGTGCCCGAGACCGATGAGCCACACTTCTCGAAGTTCATCGATCTGAACATGCTGGTGATGACCGGCGGCAAGGAGCGAACGGAGAAAGAATTCGCTCAAATTCTCGAAGCCGCGGGCTTCAAACTCGTCCGCGTCATCTCGACGGACATGCCCCACAGCATCGTCGAAGCCGAGCCTGTGTAAAGAACAGGGCGGCGTTGCAAAGAACAAGTCAGGAAGAGGGGCTTGCCCCGCTCGTTCAATCCAAGGAGCAGCGGGGGCAAGCCCCTCTTCCTGACTTGTTCTACTCAATTCTTGCGCTAAGCAATAAGCCTGTCCTAGAATAACCGCGTCTACACAGCACTTAAACTGAAACGCGCGCGGCCGTCTCCCCGTGAACATTTCATGCTCCGGTATTGGAAAGTCGGGCATCACTCGTTCCCCAACGAGCATCTGTGTTGACAGTTCCCTTTCGAGCCCTGACCGGTACTAAAGAAATTGAATCACCGAACTGTAAGCCCGGGGGTGACATGTATACTCGTTACGCCACTAAGATAACGGCTACTTCTATCTCGCTACTCGCTGTCACGGTTTTCTTTACGCTGGCAGTGCAGAGCCAGAGCCAGGACCCTGCCCCGGATAAGCCCCAGGAGCAAAAACCTGCCGCCACCCAAAGCCCCTCCCCGGCCCCCAAGCAAGAAAAGAAAATGGGCACCGAGCTCGACGATCGTGGCGGCTCAATCATCACCAACACCGACCTGATCACGTTGACAGTAACTGTGACCGATACCTACGGACGTTACGTGTCAGGCCTGAGCAAAGGCGCCTTCGCCGTCTTCGACAACAAACAGCAGCAGGAGATCACTTACTTCAGCGACGACGACTCCCCCGTGTCAGTCGGAGTTATCTTCGACGTCTCAGGATCGATGAGCGGCGACAAAGTCAGACGCGCACGCGACGCTCTGAGCAAGTTCATCCAGACGAGTCACGATTCCGACGAGTATTTCCTGATTGCGTTCAATTCGCGCGCGCAGTTACTGCTGGACAAAACACGCGACGGCGATTCGATCTTAAATAAGCTGACCTTCGTCGAAACCAAGAGCCAGACCGCACTCTACGACGCCTGCTATCTCGGCGTTGAAAAAGTCCAGCGGGGCGCACATCCGAAACGCGCGCTGCTCCTGATCAGCGACGGTCAGGACAACGATTCCCGCTACACGTTCAACGAGCTGCGTAAGCTTTTGAAAGAATCGGATGTGACGCTCTACGCGATCGGAATTCTGAGCGGCAGCGATGCGGGCAGCGCCCTCGGCATGGAAGGGCAGGGCATTCTCGACGAGCTTTCGGGCGTCTCCGGAGGCAAGGCTTTCTTCCCACGTTCCGCGGCGGAAATGGACGATATTTTCGAACAGATTGCCCTGGAGCTGCGGCACCAGTACTCTATCGGCTATAAGCCGGACGCATTTGCGAATGACGGCAAGTGGCATAAAGTTAAGGTGAAAGTCACGCCGCCACGTGGTCTGCCGCGGCTGTTCGTTCGTTCCAAGGAAGGCTACTACGCCACGGCTGGCGCGCGTTGAGCTCAACCGGCTGCGGCAACTCAGGCTTACCTCCCCGGCATCTTTGGACGTGTGCTATAGCGTCTATTTTTAACGCCGACGCTGTTTGCCCCAGCCTTGCGCGGTTTGAGGAGTTTTTAAGGAATTGTTGAGTGAGCAGAATCTGAGACGGACCGGGATAATTGCGGTCTTCGGTTTAATACTGTCGGCACTGGTTTTTGGGCCGCGTGTGTCTGCGAGCGGCGACCAGGAGCGCCCGCGCAGCACCGCAACCCCAACGCCCACGCCAACGTCGCCCGCCACAGTTCCCGCTCGCCCTTCGCCGACTCCTACTCCACAAACTCAGCGACCAACCGATCGCATCGCGCCCACGTTAGGCGAGCCACCGCCACCACCGAAACTCAAGCCAACACCAACTCCGACGCCGCCGCCCGTGATCGAGGAAGGCGACATTCTGAGAATCAATGCAGAGCTGGTCCAACTGCACGTGCGCGTGATCGATCGGAACAATAAACCGATCAACAACGTCGGGCAGGGCGAGTTTCACATCTTCGAAGACGGCGTGCCGCAGACGATCGAATCGTTTACGCGCGAAGAAGTGCCGATCAGTTACGGTCTTGCTGTTGACACTTCGGGCTCGCTGCGTTCACAGCTACAAAGCGTGGTCGATGCCGGCAAGACGATCATCAACAGCAACAAAACGGGTGACGAGACTTTTCTCGTCCGCTTCATTAGCAGCGACAAGATCGAGACGGTCCAGGATTTCACGGCCAATAAAGAGTTGCTGATGGATGGTCTTGATAGTTTTTACGTCGAGGGTGGCCAGACCGCGATCATCGATGCCGTCTATCTTTCAGCCGAGCACGTTTCTGAATACAGGAAAGGTGACGAAGGCGATCGCAGGCGCCGCGCGCTGATCGTCATCACTGACGGTGAAGACCGCAACAGCTTCTACAAGCAGGAACAACTCTTCGCCCGACTGCGCGAAGAAGATGTGCAAATCTTCGTCATCGGTTTCGTGAATGAGCTCGATAAAGAAGCGGGACTGATTCGTAAGAGCCCGCGTGAGAAAGCCGTCAACCTGATCAACAAACTTGCGAGTGAGACAGGCGGGCGCGCGTTCTTCCCGGATTCGGTTGCCGACCTGCCGCAAATCGCGAACGAGATCATTAGAGACCTGCGTACTCAGTACGTCCTCTCTTACAACCCAACGAACAAGACGCAGGATGGCAGCTACCGCGCGATCAAAGTTTCAGTGGACCAGCCTGCAGGCTCTGACAAGCGCATCGCGTTAACGCGCACCGGTCGTCTCGCACGCAAAGAGAATCAGAGCAACGTGCGTCCACCGGCAGTGCGCATGCCGACCACTCCAACCAAACCTTAACCGGTCTTCTGTTTAGTTTCTTTTGTGCTTTTTGGTGGCGACTTCTTATACTTGAATCCGTGTCTCGAGGCTGCTTCCTCGATCGAGTGCGTCGTCGTGAGCACATCATCCGTGCGCGCCAGTTCAATCAACCTCTTGTAGTACTTTCGCAGCGCGTCGATCTCCGGTTCACTCAAATCCTCGACATCGATCAGGCGATTGCTCGCACCCTCCATCGCAGCGACGATCTCGTTTAACTTCAGATGAATGGCAAGCGCGTCTTTGTTCTGCGCGCGCTGAATTAAAAAAACCATCAGAAAAGTGACGATCGTCGTGCCGGTGTTGATCACGAGTTGCCAGGTGTCAGAGTAATGAAAAATTGGTCCAGTAATGCCCCAGACAACGATCACTAACACAGCCAGCACAAAAGCGACCGATGTTCCGGTGGCTCTTGTGGCCTGGTAAGAAAACTTCTCGAGGAATTCACTCACAATATTTCTTTTTCGCGGCATCGTTAGTTCTCCACACAGTTCGGCAATAAAATTTCGGGGAGTAAAATTTTGAGGGGAATTAACGTTAGGGGATCAATGCTTAGCTTTGACCGAACCACTGATCTTCTTTCGTGTGGTTTCGCCAGTGTGCAGGACTGGTAGGCCAAGGTCCACATCCTCGTGTGGTTGAGGGATCACGTGCGTCGCCACGACTTCGCCGACTCGCTTTCCGGCAGCGGCACCGGCGTCGACAGCACTACGAACAGCCGCAACGTCGCCACGCACGATGGCAGTAACGAGGCCAGCATCGATCTTTTCCCAACCGACGAGGCGCACATTCGCAGCTTTCACCATCGCGTCGGCGGCTTCAATCATCGCCACCAGACCACGGCATTCGACCATTCCGAGTGCTTCAGGCATGCCGCCATAGTACCAAAGGTAGGCCACAAAAGGCACAAAGCTTCGCTCACAAAAAGCACAAAAGTTTCTTCTGAAATCTGCCTCTGCTGTTTTGTGCTTTTTGTGAGCGAAGCTTTGTGCCTTTTGTGGCCTAATTTCGGAGGGAGTGGATTGGTGCGGGGATTCGGCCTCCCCTGCGAATGAATGCGGCTGATGAAAAAGCATTGACCGCCATGATTGGCGCGCTGCCCAGCAAGCCACCAAATTCAACCATCTCGCCGACGTCACGTCCCGGCACCGGGATGATCCGCACCGCCGTCGTCTTGTTATTCATAACGCCGATCGCCAGTTCGTCAGCGATGATCGCCGCGATCGTTTCAGCGGAAGTCGATCCGGGCACGGCAACCATGTCGATGCCGACCGAGCAGACGCTGGTCCAGGCTTCGAGTTTCGCGAGTGACAAGGCGCCCACCTGCGCCGCTTCGATCATGCCTGCATCTTCCGACACGGGAATAAACGCGCCGCTCATGCCGCCGACAGAGCCGCTGGCCATCGCGCCGCCTTTCTTCACGGCATCAGTCAACAACGCGAGCGCCGCGGTCGTGCCATGCGTGCCCGCACGTTCAAAACCCATCGCTTCGATGATGTTCGCAACTGAATCTCCGGGGACCGGTGTCGGCGCTAGTGAGAGATCGATAATGCCGAACGGAATTCCGAGCCGGCGCGCGGCTTCACGCCCAACGAGTTCGCCTGCACGCGCCAGCTTGAACGACAGTTTCTTGATCTGTTCGGCGAGATCCTGCAACGGAAGATTTCTATCCGCCTGTCGCACGGCCGCATGGACCACGCCGGGACCCGACACACCGACATTGATCACAGCCTCCGCTTCACTCACGCCATGAAAAGCACCGGCCATGAATGGGTTATCTTCGACCGCATTCGCAAAGCAGACGAACTTCGCACACGCGAGTCCATCTCGATCGCGCGTCCGCTCGGCAGCTTCTTTGATAATCCGGCCGATCTGGCCCACCACATCCATGTTGATGCCCGCGCGCGTCGTCGCCGCGTTCACTGACGAACACAAACGCACAGTGCCCGCAAGAGCTTCGGGAATTGAATCAAGAAACCGTATTTCTGAAGGTGTCGTGCCTTTTTGTACGAGCGCAGAGTAGCCACCGAGGAAGTCGACACCGACCGCCCCTGCGGCATCGTCGATCGCGCGCGCGACCTGCATGAGATCGCCTCGCAGTCCTTCAGTCACGAGTGAAACGGGCGTGACCGAGATGCGTTTGTTGGCGACACGAATTCCAAACTGCTCGCCGATCTCGTCAACGACAGGTACAAGCTGCGCTGCGACCGCGCGGATCTTCTCACCCGCTTTTTGCGCGACGCCCGCCATCGAATCGCTCTTGCAGTCGAGCAAACTCAAACCGAGCGTGACCGTGCGCACGTCGAGGTGCTCCATCTCGGTCATCGCGACTGTTTGCAGGATCTCGGCTTGAGTGTATTCCATCTATCCGATGACTTTGCTCATGATCAGGAGGACGAGGAACAGCAGAAACATCGCCGCAGCCACAAGCAGGAATCGCAAACTCGGATCGTATGCTGCTTGATCGATCACGACACTCGACACGTGCCGCAACTTCTCCACCCGACCTTTGACACCGTCCTGATGGCGAACAGGCGGCGGTGGCAGCGGTGCGTGATCGACGATCGTGTCAGCAGGTGTCTCTGGAATCGCCTTGCCACACTGCGGGCAGAACATCGCGTGCGAGCGCACTGACACGCCACACGATACACAACGACGATCTATCTCGGGTTCTGACATAAATCCTTGGACAGGATTAACAAGATGTTTTCAGGATTTACATGTTCATCCTGAGACATCTTGTTAATCCTGTCTAAAACTTAGATCCGGTGCATGGCGTTGAAAAGATCCTCGCGCTGCGCGTAAATCCGGACACCGAGCTTCTCTCCTTCACTCCGCAATCGATCTTTCAACTCTGCAGTACTTTCACGCGCGCGCGTCGTGTCGGCAATGATCACCATCGCGAATTTTCCCTGCACGACAGTCTGGTTGATGTCGATGATACTGCAACTCGCTTCGGCCAGTATCTGCGACACACCCGCGACGATTCCCGGATGGTCCAACCCAAAAACCGAAATGACCATGCGCGCCGCTGACCCCTCCGTCGAATCCAACCGCGCCGCGCCATCAGCAACACTCACGCGCGTCTCAACCTGCTTGTAGATATCGGTGACTAGTTGCTCGACAGTCGTATCGTTAACCGTATTTCCGAGACGATCGTAAACAGCCCGGGTTATTCGGTAAATCAGATCTTCATTGGCCATTGGAAGGGATGGATGATTCGGATAGGGATTCGTTGATATCGACACGATCGACGATGCCGACGACCGCGGCCTCGATCGACATGTCCTGGTTACCGATCGCCGAACGCGCAGCCTTGCCGAACGCGCACATCACCATCTCACCGGTGCCCGCGCCGAGCCGGTCGGCGACCACAACGATATTGCGCGTCGGCTCCTTGTCGAGATCGTAAGGATGAACAATGAGAAATCTGACGCCCTCGAGATCGGGAGTCTTCTTTGTCGACCAGACTGTGCCTACAACCTTTGCTAGAAACATTAATCCACAGATTACACAGATTACACTTTGGCAAAGATTTCTGCCGGTTCACCAATATCACGCGCCGCGGGCGTGATGATCGTCCGTGCGTTGATATAGATCTTCTCGCCTTTCTGAATCGCACGGCGCACGTCTTCTTCACTCACAAAATCAACCGCTTTCGCTCCGTTGTTCGAAGGCGGCGCTGCCGGAGGTTTACTAACCGGCTCGGGCGCACGTTCGGAGCCCCCATTCGCGGGCGCCGTGTACATACTTCCCGCTTCATTTTCAATTACCGGCGATGGCAAAGGCGAAGCCGCAGGCTCGATACGTTTGCCTGCGAGGAAACGATCCACGATCGCGGCAATCTCCTGCCGATCGATCCTGCCGCCCGCAACCCCCGCAACTATGGCCTCTTTCGTTGAAGCTGCAACCGGCTGCGTTGCTACTGCAGGGCGCGCGCTCTTCACCGGCCTGGTCTCAAAAGCAACACGCTTGATATCCATCAAATGCAGCGGCGAAACGTTGTCTGACGTCACATTCCCGCCCCACGATCCGCAACCCAACGTCATCGACGGCGGCAACGCAGTTGAGAACCCGATCGCACCATGCGTCGTCGGCGTGTTCACAGTGATACGCGAAGCAGGCATCTCGGCGCCAAACTTCACCGCCGCTTCACGCGAGCGCGTGTGAATTCCCGCCGTATGGCCCATACCGCCGTAAGCCAGAACTTCCTGCGCACGCTTGGCGCACGCCTGCAAACCATCGACAACATAAAACGCGAGTATTGGCGACAGCTTCTCCATCGACAACGGATGCTCGCGCCCAACACCTGCCACGTCCGCAAGCAAACAGCGCGTGCCCGGCGGAACACTCAACCCCGCCATCTTCGCGATCACTTCAACTGACTTGCCGACGATCGCCGGATTGAGCGAACGCTGCTGAGTAGCGACGACCTTTCCGAGTTGATCTGCTTCGGCGGCCGAAAGAAAATGCGCACCCTGAAGCTTGAACTGTTCGCGCACGGCCTGTTCGACGGGCGCATCGCAAATCACCGCCTGCTCGGAAGCGCAAATCGTTCCATTGTCAAAACACTTGCCAGTCAAAATATCCTGCACGGCCTTCGGAACGTCGGCACTGCGCTCGACACACACCGGCACGTTACCTGGTCCAACTCCAAACGCCGGTTTACCTGACGAATACGCCGCGCGCACAAGTCCGATGCCGCCAGTTGCAAGAATGACGGCCGTTTGCTTGTGCTTCATCAACGTTTCGGTACCTTCGATTGTCGCCGACGTCATGCAACCAATCGCGTCGGCGGGCAGTCCTTCCTTAACACCGGCGTCGCGCATGACCCGAGCCGTTTCGTTGATGCACTTCGCGGCAGACGGATGCGGCGACAGCACCACAGTGTTACGTGACTTGATTGCGATCAGGATCTTGAAAATTGCAGTCGAGGTTGGATTAGTGGAAGGAATGATGCCGGCCACGACACCACGCGGGCTGGCGATCTCTACAACGTCTTTAGTCTCCGAAACGATGCCCTTCGTGCGCAGTCCGCGAAAGTAGTTCCAAACGTCTTCCGCCGCAAAACGATTCTTCTCCCGCTTATCATCGGGAACGCCAAATCCAGTTTCCTCGACGGCCATCGCGCCGAGCCGTGCGGCTTCACCCAACGCCGCCCGCGCCATAGCTTCGCAGATGCGATCGATCTTTGCCTGATCAAACTCGGCGACTTGCGCCTGCGCCCGGTGCGCTGCCTCGACGAGGTCACGCGCCTGTTGCACTGAAACTAGATCCTTATCGACGGACATGGCTCACTCCAATCCGTTTACCTCGCTCGTTCTTTATTCGCGTCACGCGTTCCAGCGCCCAGCGATCGTCCCTGATCTCCCTGGCCCAACTGACCACGTGCACCGCCACCTTGCAGCGCCTGCTCGTCGGGACTCAGACCAGTACGACCATTGACCGGGAGGACGCGCTCGACTTCCGCATGTGGTCTCGGGATCACGTGCACGCTGATCAACTCACCGACACGCCGGGCCGCCGCCGCGCCCGCGTCAGTCGCCGCTTTGACCGCACCAACGTCGCCGCGCACAAAGATCGTCACGTAGCCAGCGCCGATGTACTCCTTCCCGAGCAGTTGTACATTCGCTGCCTTGACCATGGCGTCGGCGGCCTCAACTGCACCCACGAATCCTTTGGTCTCAACCATTCCGAGTGCTTCAAGGGGCATCTCTTTTTCCTCACTTTTATCTATTGTAGATATTAAAAGCGACTTGATCGGGTCACTGTTGCCGCCAACGTACCACCGCGGGCGACAAGAAGCAAGAGACGCAGATCTTTTGAGATACAAAAGTTTGACAACGTTTTGCAGCGCAAGCTATAGTGCAGAAAAAGTGGGAGTTGTACTTGATTCTTCAAGCGGCGCAGCGATAGACCTGGGTTAACCATCCGACCACACAACCAGGAATCGAGCGAGTGGAGATGGCAGCGAGTATAGGCGAACAATTGCGACTCGCGCGCGAGGAGCGAGGCATTGGTCTGCGCGAGATCTGCGAGCAAACGCGCATCTCGGTCCATTATCTCGAAGCCATCGAAGCCAACGACTACAAGCGCCTGCCCGGCGGTGTTTTCAATCGCAGTTTTATAAAGGCCTACGCGAAGTGTGTGGGTTACGACGAGCGCGAAGCCATCGAGGGCTACACGCGGTATTTGCGCGAGCACGGCGAGTCGACTGACGATGTCAGCACGCATCCGCATCAGTCCAAAGTCTACACAGATACGCCGGCTACACGTTCGCCTGTGTTGACCGTGATTCTCGCGATTTTGATTCTGGCAATCTTAACAGCGGCGGCGCTCGCCGCGCTGCACTGGTTCCAAAAACGCGCCGAGCTTAAGCCCGCGAGAGATGTGGTGATTGCCTCTCTGCGTACTCTGCGTATCTCCGCGTTCTCTTCGTTAACTACGAATTTCAACGCAGAGGACGCAGAGATACGCACAGACCGCTCAACCAAAACGGAGTCACCTATGTATAATGACGCCACATGATTACAAACGATATTTTTGAAGGCTTGACCTTCGACGACGTACTTTTAATACCAGATCGTTCCGACGTTCTACCCTCCCAAACCGACACCGCCACTCAATTCACGCGCAATATTCGACTTCAGATTCCACTCTGCTCCGCAGCGATGGATACAGTGACTGAAGCAGCGCTCGCAATCGCACTCGCGCAGCAAGGCGGCATCGGCGTCATTCATAAAAACCTGAGTATCGAGCGACAAGCCGAAGAGGTCGATAAAGTAAAACGATCCGAGTCGGGAATGATCGTCGATCCGGTGACGATCCGCCCCGACCGGCCGGTGCGTGAAGCGCTACTGGTGATGGAGCGTTTTCACATCAGCGGCGTGCCGGTGGTTGATGAAGACGGACATCTCGTCGGCATCATCACGAATCGCGATCTTCGTTTCGAGACACGGTTCGACATTCCTGTCTCCGACGTGATGACCAAACAGCCGCTCGTCACCGTTCCAGTCGGCACAACGCTCGACCAGGCCAAGACCGTTCTGCAAAAACATCGCATCGAGAAGCTGCTCGTCATCGATGACGACAAACATATAAAAGGACTGATTACCGTCAAAGACATTCAAAAGGCGATCAAGTATCCGACGGCGGCGAAAGATAATCTCGGACGTTTGCGCGTCGCGGCGGCGATCGGTGCGACCGGTGATTATCGTGAGCGCGCTGATGAGCTCGTGAGGGCGCGTGTCGATTGTCTCGTGATCGATACGGCGCACGGCCACTCGTCACGCGTGATCGAGGCGGTTAAAGATATCAAGAAGCGACATCCGGAAACAGATCTGATCGCGGGAAATGTTGGCACAACTGCCGGCGCACAGGAGTTGATCGATTCGGGCGTCGACGCGATTAAAGTCGGCATTGGTCCAGGATCGATCTGCACGACGCGAGTTGTAACTGGCGCGGGGGTGCCGCAGATCACCGCGATCTCGAGTTGTGTGAAAGCGGCGCGTGGCAAGAATGTTCCCGTGATCTCTGATGGTGGCGTGAAGTTTTCAGGCGACGTCGCGAAGGCGATCGCTGCGGGCGCCGATGTCGTGATGATCGGATCGTTGTTTGCCGGAACAGAAGAAGCGCCCGGCGAAGTGATTCTGTTTCAGGGACGTTCATTCAAGACTTACCGCGGCATGGGTTCGCTCGGCGCGATGCGCGAAGGCTCACGCGATCGTTACGCGCAGGACCAGATCGAGACTGATTCGAAACTCGTTCCCGAAGGAATCGAAGGACGCGTGCCCTACAAAGGCACACTCGCCGAAATGGTCACGCAACTGGTCGGCGGTCTGCGATCGGGAATGGGATACACGGGCTGCCGCACCATCCCGGAATTCCAGGAGCGGACACGCTTCCTCCGCATCACCTCAGCAGGACTGAAGGAATCTCACGTACACGACGTGATCATTACGAAGGAAGCGCCCAATTACCGCTTAGAGTAAGTAATGCTCATCTCTGTGCAACCTCTGTGTCCTCTGTGTCTCTGTGGTGTTCTTTGGTTTGGAAAAAGTAAACCACCGAGACACAGAGAACACAGAGGTTGCACAGAGAAGTGCCGCTGAGAGATTAGAAAACGTATCGCAACTGAAACTGCCCGATACGTCCGCCATTCACGTTCCCAATCAGAAGGTTACCGGTGTTAAATCGGAAATCATTGAACGTCGTGTCTGTCACATCACCCGTGCCCGGCCCGAACTGCGGCGTGTTCAAAGCATTGAAGTAATCAAACCGGATCTCAAAGTGATCGTTCTCCATCCGTGTAAACCCGAGATCGATCGACTTCGTCAAACTCAGATCCAATCGATTCTGCTTTGGACCACGCAGCGTATTCCGACCAGCCAAACCAGTTCGAATAGACTCGCTAACCAAAAATCGAACGTCCCCAGGATTGACCGGATTGCCATTCAGATCCGTGAAGCCAGTCGGCGAAGTTAACCCCGAGATAAAGTTCTCCGAAATGAAATTCGAGAACCCGACTGAGTTCGCCGGCGCATTCGGATTGCTGATCGCCGGCCGATCGTTTGTAGCACTGCCGTCGCCGTTGAGATCGATCCCACCGACAAACGGCGTCTGCACGTTCCCGGATTGAATGCGATACGTGCCCGCAATCGAATAACCACCCAACACGTTGTGAACAAATCCCGATCGACCGAGTTTCGGCAAGTCGTAAATGAACGTCGCGACGAATCGATGCGGCACGTCGAATGACGATAGACTCCGATCCGTGCGTCGATTGTTTGGATCGGATCCGACACTGCTGCCGCCGGTCGTCACGAACACTTCGCTGTTCACGTCGTCGATCGCTTTCGAGTACGTGTAAGCAAACCGCAGTAACAACCCAGTGCTGAAACCACGATCGAGTCGCGCTTGCAAAGAGTTGTAGGTCGAGTCGCCGCCATTCGTGCGTGAGATGACTGAGCCACGATTCTCAAACTGCCTGACAAGCGTATCGAAGCCACCAATGCCCGGATTCAACTGCTCGTTAATAAACAGCCGCGTTCCGCGCGAACCAACGTAAGCCACATCGCCAATGAACTTAAACGGCAACTCGCGTTGAATACCAAAGTTGAAAACATACGTCTGCGGATTAACGAGATCCGTCGGAATCGTGTTGATAGACGCGAGCGGATCGGGCGTACCCGTCGTTGGCAACGATCCGGTTCCGAAGTTCGCAATGCCGCGCGGATCTGGTAACGAAGCGCCGAAGTTTGTCACGCCAAACGTATTCGGAACGCTGGCCGCAGTATTCGCCAGGATGTTGTTGAAAAAGAAATCGTAGTTGACTGCGAAGCCGCCGCGAATCACGGTCTTATCATCACCGAAGAGCGATCTCGCGAAGTGCGGCGTGTACGCGAAGCTAAAGCGCGGCGCGAAGTTGTTGTTGTCACGCTTTTGGCGTGCGACTGTGTCAACCGGTTTATCGAAACCGGCGAACGCAGGAAACGGAATCGCGTTAAACGGCGTGCCGTAATTCTCGTAACGCAGGCCCAACGTCAACGTCAGATTTGGTTTCACTCGCCACGAATCTTCAACGAAATAATTCTGATAGAAAGCGTTCGGAACGATCACGGGATTGCCGAATGAAATACTCGCGCCGCCCGCACCACGACCGGAAAACGAATCGACGAAATTACCGAAGGCGTTAAATCCGCCACCACCTGCAAACGTCAGCACGCCGCGCGAGTTGAACGGTATCTGCTGTGTGGCGCGTTGAATATTCAGGTCCGCGCCAAAGCGGAACGTATGGTTGCCGGCGGTGTACGAGAGCGTGTCCTGAATCTGGTAATTGTTGAAAAGCCGGCCCTGCGGAAAGATGAACGGAAAGCCAATCGAGGTGATTCCCTGGCCCAGACCGGCGCCACTGAAATTAAAAACCGGCCCCGACGCTTCGATTTCAGGATCACGCGCGCCGAAGGTCACGTCGAAACGTCCGTAACCAAAACGAGCTTCATTCACGAGACGTGTCGAGATGTTGCGCGTGTAGTTGAAATAAAAATTCTGCACGAGACTCGGCACGTCGACTTCAAATCCCTGGAACGGCGAGCCACCTGAACCAACGGTGGGAAACTGATTGTTAAATGCCTGCTTATCGTAAACGTAGCGAAACGAGAGACTGTCTTTCTGTGTCGGCGTCCAATCAACACGAGCCAGAAACTGATCGTCAGTCACGGGCTGCGAGCTGCTGAGCGTCGCTTCACCAAAATCGATGTCGGGCCGGTTGCCGCCGAGCGCAACGGTTGAGATCTCACGTTGGCCACGCAGGTTTCCAACGATGCTCAGATAACGATCGAGATTGGCGTTCGTGCCCGCGGGAAACAACGAGCGCAGCGTGGCAAAGCCTTCCGCGGTCGGGACGCGAGCGGTTGCGTCAGTGCCGGAACGAAAGAGATCGCGCTGGTAAGTGCCAAAGAAGAAAAGCTTGTCTTTGACGATTGGACCACCAAACGAGCCTCCGAATGTGTTCTCAGTTACCACCGGTTTTCTCGTGCCGTCTGCTCTTTGACTGGCGGTCAGCGAGTTGAAAGCGCTGTTGTTGATGACGTCGTACGCCGAGCCGTGAAACTCGTTTGAGCCACTGCGCGTCACGATGTTCACGACTGCGCCGCCTGCGCGTCCAAACTCGGCTGAGTAGTCTGATTGAAGTACTGCAACCTGGCTGTAACCATCGCGCAGGATCGGAATGTATGACTGTCCGGCAATCGAGTTGTCGTTGTTGTCGAGACCGTCGATCAACTGGTTGTTGGCACGCGCGCGCAGTCCGTTGACAGAGAATTCGTTTCCCTGCACGAAGCCGCCGGCGAGTGGACCAGGATCGACGACGCCCGGCAATGTGAAAACGATGTTCGCGGGGTTCAGTGCCGGCGTCGGCAAGTCAGTGATCTCGCGCTTGCTAAGTGTGTTGACGCGCGCGCCGTCCTGCGACTGGAGCAGGACGTCGCTGCCGGAATTCACGACGACCATTTCTGTTTGCGTGCCGACTTCGAGCAGGAAATTCGCTGTCGTGGTCTGGGCGGCAGCGATGATCAGACCATCGCGCGTGATGGTTTTGAATCCTGACTGGCTGATCTCGATTCTGTAAGTGCCGGGATCGATGGCGTCGAAGCGAAAGCTCCCGTCGTCTGTTGAAGCCGTCTCGCGCGTAACACCGGTGCCCGAGTTTGTAATCTTTATGACAGCGCCGGAAACCACCGCACCGTTTTGATCGGCGATGTTCCCGACGAAAAATCCCTTGCTGGTTTGTGCAAAAGCGCTGCTGCTAAAAGCCACAATGAACGCAGCGATGGCTATAAGTCTAAATTTCGTCACAACAAAACACTCCTTAAAATAAGATGGGCGGGGAGGGTAGGGGAAACAAATGTGCTTTTCTCTGCGCCACCTCT
>DATFDT010000011.1:0-18841 GCA_035251975.1 Pyrinomonadaceae bacterium
TCACGCGGCGGCGCAGCGGCGCAGCGCGGTTCCGTTTCCGTTGCGCCGTTGCGCCGCCGCGTGAGCATTTCTTTTCTAATCAACGCAGACCTCGCGTGCCCGCCAAGCCCTTCACAGTCCGCGAGCTCCGCCACACTCTCCGCGGCTCTCTCAAACGCTTCCTTCTCATACCGCAACAGACTCGTTCGCTTCACAAAATCATAGACCCCGAGCGCCGACGAAAACCGCGCCGTTCGACTCGTCGGCAGCACATGGTTTGGACCAGCAAGATAATCTCCAACCGCCTCTGGTGTGTAACTTCCAAAGAAGATCGCACCCGCATGTCGAATCTTCGCGGCAATCGCTTCATCATCACTCGTCACGATTTCAACGTGCTCGGGCGCAAGCTCATTCGCGAGCGAACATGCTTCATCCAACGTCTCAACCAAAACGATCGCGCCATAATCTCTCAACGACGCCTCAACAATCTCACGTCGCGCCAGCGACTCCGCCTGCCGCACCACTTCCTCCGCCACACTTCTCGCCAGCGTCTCACTGGTTGTGATCAAAACAGCCGACGCATCTTCACCATGTTCTGCCTGGGCCAACAAATCCGCCGCCACAAAATTAGCCCGCGCCCTCTCATCCGCAACGATCACAACCTCCGTCGGTCCCGCAATCGAGTCAATCCCCACAACTCCGAATACGATCTTCTTCGCCGCCGCCACGTACTTATTGCCTGGCCCGGTTATCTTATCGACACGCGGCACCGTCTCTGTACCAAACGCGAGCGCCGCAATCGCCTGCGCTCCACCAACCGCATAAACCTCGTTAACGTTCAACTCAACTAATGCTGCCGCAACGGCAGGACTCTCCGACAACGTCCTTGGTGGCGTCGTAACAACGATTCGCTCGACACCCGCAACCTGCGCCGGCACGACATTCATCACCACTGACGACGGATACGCAGCCGTTCCTCCCGGCACATACAACCCAACTCGCTCAAGCGGCGTGATCCGCTGGCCCAACTGAACACCCGCCCGCGGCTCGATCGTCCACGACTCTTCAACCTGTCGCTCATGAAACCCCCTGACATTCTCGATCGCCTCACAAAGCGCACGCCGCACACGTTCATCAACTCCCGCAGCACACCGCCGCAGCTCTTCATCGCTTACACGTAAGTGCTTTACCTCAACCTTATCAAACCGCGCCGTGTAATCGATCAGCGCCTCATCACCGCGCGCACGCACATCATCGACGATCGCCCCCACAACACTCATTAACTCAGCATCAAGCGCAACCGACCGTTTCGCCAGTCGCCCCACCAACTCCGTCTTGTTAATCCTGCAAATCATGCAATCCTGTCTAACCTAAACTACGCCCTCAAGCACTCTAATTAATCCCAAGACCTCATCACTCTTCAACTGGTAACTCGCGCGATTCACCACGAGCCGCCCAGTCGACTCCGCAATCTCCTCAACGACCGTCAACCCATTTTCCCTCAACGTCACCCCCGTCTCGACAAGATCAACAATCATATCTGCGAGTCCGAGCGCCGGCGCGAGCTCAACCGATCCCGATAGCTGGATAATCTCCACCGGTATCCCACGCGCGCCAAAATGCGCGCGCGCAATCTGCGCATACTTTGTCGCCACACGGATCATTCCCTGCACGTTCGTCATCGCCTTCGGATCCGGCGCAGCCACGACAATCCTTACACGCGAAATCCCGAGATCGAGCGGCAACAACAGATCAGCTTCCGACTCGAGCAACACATCACGTCCGACGATCCCGCAATCAGCAATCCCATGCTCGACATAAACCGGTACATCCGCCGGCTTCACGAAGATGAAACGATACGACAGCGTCTCATCCATCAGCGCGAGCCGGCGCGAGTTCACACCATCGTTCAGGCGAATGCCCGCACGCGCCAGCAGCGCGAGGGCGCTCTCCTGCATCCGTCCCTTTCCGATTGCTACGGTAATCATCTTTCCTGGCCAATATTCCGACTACTGCGTCCCAGCACTTCCGTCAGCGCATCGAGATTGAGCACGAACCCGACAGCCGGTTCTGCGCGTCCGAAACTCCCAGTCAGACCATCGTAACGACCACCACGCCCGACACTCACTCCCGCGCCATGCACGAAGATCTTCAAGCTCAAACCAGTGTAGTAGTCGAGACTCGAAACGTCGCCGAGATCGATCTCGAATGAGTTCTCGAAACCGAGCGACTCGATCTCGGTCCAAAGATCTGCTAGTGAATCGAGTGCGGCGAGCGAGCGTGTGTTTGTGATCGAGTTGCGCGCTGCCTGGATAACGTTGCGCTTACCGGTTAGTTGAGACGGTTGCGAAAAAGCATGTGCCTCGGGATAGTTTTTGAGAAAGCGCTGTAACTCAGCAGTTTCGCGTGTATCGATCAGCCGGCGCAGTTGTTCACGCGCCCGCTCCTCCAGCTTCAGGTGGGCCGCGACACCGTTAAAGATCTCGACATTATTGATCGTGATGCAATAACGGGATTGCAGATTGAGTCGCGACAGGATCTCCGCCGCGAGCCGCAATACTTCCAAGTCTGCGGGCTTGCCGCCAGTACCGATCAACTCACAACCGAGTTGCGTGTTTTCGCGACGCCATTCTGCGTGTGATTGTGTTTGCTGTCGAAAGACCGGCGCCGCATAACAGAAACGCAGCGGTCGTGGTCGTTCAGACAGGAGCGTCGCGGCCATTCGCGCAACCGAGCTTGTCACATCAGGTCTTAACGCCAATAGACGCCCGTCGTTGTCAGTGAAGCGAAAGCCACGTTGAGCTTCACGCTGGCCCATGCCCTGTTCGAAGAGGTCGTAATAATCGACTGACGGCGTGATCACTTCCTCGTAATTCCATGCCTGAAAGACAGACATCGCGACGTCTTCCACCGTGCGGCGCAGACGCGCTTCGGCCCCGATGTAGTAACGCATTCCGGCTGGAATTCTTGACGTCATCGAAATTAACCCAAGTGAAAACCCGCTACCGGCTTCGTCGTCGGTAGCGGGTTTTGGAAATCGTTTTTGCGCTTTTTAGCTTGCTTCTGTCAGCGCCGCGAACACGATCGCCAGCCCGCCACCGGTGTGGTGGTGATGCCAGTACGCATGATGGCCGCGATCGGTCGTAAACATCGTCCTCGGCTTATACCTGACTCGCCCGAGCGTTGTCAAACAGTTAGACAGGATTTACAAGATTTCTCAGGATTAACAAGAATCATGTTCATCTTGAAAAATCTTGTAAATCCTGTCTAAAACTAACCTCCCGGAATAAACGGTCGCGATTGCACAATGTAGATCTGCCCCTTCATGTACGCCCACTCAATATCCTGATCGCGCTCGCCAAACACGCGTTTGATCGCCGTCGCCGCACGCACCAATCGACGTATCACATCATTCGTCAACACCACTCGATCGCCTTCGATCGGCACTTCCTTCACGCCACCATTCTCATCAAACGTCAACAAACTATCCTCAGCCGAGCGCGTCAATACCTGGACCGCATTCGTGCGCGGACGAAAGATTATCTGCTCCGCGATGCGCTGACCTTCAACCACCTTGATCCCCAAGCCCCGCTTCGCACTGATATAAATCGCGCCCTTGTTTTCATTATCGAAAGGATCCGTGCTGATCATCACGCCCGAGCTTTCGGAGTTGATTCCCTCCTGAATCAAGACCGCCATGTAGACGGTGGAATGGGCCACGGCCGAACGTTCGCGCGCTTCGTAAGCTTCGAAATTCCAAAGTGACGCCCAAACCTTCTTGATCGCGTCTATCAACGACTGCTCGCCGCGCACGTTCGGCACTGTCGTGTAGAGACCGGCGCCACTGAAGTTCGGCAGGTCTTCCGAATTCGACGAGCTGCGCACAAACAAGCCCTTGCCCGCATATTCACTCGCGACTTTTTCCAACACTTTCCGCCGCAGCTCGGGATCGAATTCTGCGCCTTCGATCTTCTGTCGCAGTTCAACGAGCCGTTGCCGGCGGTAAGCCGGATCGTGAATGAACTTCTGATCGTCGAACAGCTCGCGAATTGTTTCGTCCAGACCATTTCTGTTTATGAATTCATCGTAGTAGTAGAAAGGAATCGTGAAGCCATTCGGCACGATGATCCCGGGCAGCTTCGCGTTCAGCACTTCACCAAGATTAGCAGACTTGCCACCATACACGATGCTCGATCGCGAGCGTTGTTCCGCCAGGCTCAAGAGACGCTTTTCAGACAAATCGGAACGCGGCTTTACGAGATCGGAGCGTTCCTTCTCGCGACGGACGTAATCGCGCAATTGATCGTTGTCGGCACGTTTGATCTTGTAATTCTCGCGGAGAGTTTCAAACGTGACCCAGTACGTGTCGTACTGCTTGAAGAGCTCTTTCGCGTTTTTGATGTACGCGTTTGGGATTCCCCAACCTTTCGCGAGCAGGTTGATGTGCGAAAGCGGCGTTGACGGTTGCGACGTGATGATACCGGCGACGGGCGGAAGTTGGACCGGCACTTCGTCAAGCACAAGGATCTCGTTCGATCCAATCTCGACGTGGTCGTCGAGCTTCGAAATGATGTGAATGCGCCCGATGCCCTTCGCGATGTTGAGCGCCTGGTACGCCTGCTCCTTCGCGATGTCGCTCTGCAACACGCGCTGCATGCCCGCGAGAGTTTTTGATGCCTCGTCCTGACGCAGCGAGTTTGGTTTGAACGCAACCGGCGCAAAGAATGTCTTGTTGATTACGTCGTAGGCGAGTTGGATCTGATCGGCGGGAATCAGATCGCCTTCCCAGAACTCAAAGGTCCAACGCTTGATTGGAGTTTGATACGCGAGCGTACCGAGGATGAAGCGGCGATTAGGTTTGATGTAGTTGTTTACGAAGAACTCCCTGCCGCGTTCGAGCGAGAGATAAGTGCCGTTGACGAAGTCTTTGTGAAAACTGTAGCGCTTTTTGTTGACGTAGTAGATCTTGTTGCCGTTTTTGCGATCGATCACGATCATGACGTGCAGTAAAGCGTATGGCGTGTTCGCGTCGTAAACGACGGAGATCTTGTCGAAGTCAGCTTGGGATCTGATTGCGGGCAAAGACTTCTGCGCCAAAGCAGATTTAGCCACAAAAAGCACAAGAATGACTAAAATGGCTTTCCTGCTTATGTGAGTCATTTGTGTTCCTTTATGTGTTTCTTGTGATCACTTCTGCCGATTTCACGAGCAATTCTACCAGACCATCGATGTGATGCTTCTCTGTTAGAAAGCTGTTGACGTTCACACGCATCACGCGTCGACCATGGACCACGGTGGTTGTGAGCCACGCTTCACCGCTGCGCTCGATTATCTGCTGCAAGCGTTGCTGCAGACGATCGCTCTCCGCTCCATCCAATCGAAAGCAACAGACTGCTGTCTCGACTTCACCAACGCGTTGGAAGTTTTCGAGCGCATCGAGCCTTTGCGCGAGATACCTGGTCATATCGATCTGATGTTCGACCGTCTTCGCGTAGCCTTCGCGGCCCATGAACTTGAACGCCATCCAGAGTTTTAATGAGTTGAAGCGACGCGTACCCATTTGCCCGTAACGGAAGAAGTCAAACTCAACGTCAGCACCGCCGCGATCCTCGCTCAGATACTCGGGCGACATATCAAACGCATCGCGCAACACGCGCCCGCCGTCGCGAACGAGCACTGCGCCACATGAAAACGGCACAAACATCCACTTGTGCGGATCGAACGTGATCGAATCAGCGAGGTTGCTGCCGCGCAGCATGTGTTTGTGTTTTGGTGAGAACGCGAGTGGCCCACCGTAAGCAGCGTCGACGTGATACCAGCAGCGGTTCTCACGCGCGATCTCGGCCAACTCTTCCAGCGGATCGATCACGCCTGTTGATGTTGTCCCCGCAACACCGACGATGCAGCAAGGTATTAATCCCGCCTCACGATCTTTCGCGATCGCCTCGCGCAGTGCATCTGGAATGATGTGAAAGCGATCGTCGGTCGGAATCTTGCGCACGCCTTCCCGGCCGAGTCCGAGAATGTCTGCGCTCTTGTCGATCGAGTAGTGACACTGTTCTGAGGCGTAAATGACCAGATCACCTGGCGCTATTCGCACTCCACGATCCTTTATGCCATCGGCAACACTATCGCGCGCGCACTTCAGCGCGATCAAATTCGCCTCAGAGCCACCGCTCGCGAGTGTGCCGAAACTCTTCGGACCATAGTCCAGCAGATCGCACAGCCAGCGGATCACGCGCGCTTCGATCATCGCGGACGTTGGACCATTGCGCCACGCACCTGCATTCTGATTGAGCATCGAAGAAAGCGCGTCAGCCCAGACACCGATCGGCAGCGGCGTCGGATTGAACTGGCCGAAGTATCGTGGGCTCGGCACGCCCATCGCGTTTGGAGCTACATCGTTGCGAAAGCGCGTGAGGATCTCTTCAAGCGCGATTCCCTTCTCAGGCAGCGGTTCATCGAAGAGTCTTTCAAGTTCGGCGGGCGTGGCTTCCGGCGTCACTCGGCGTTTGGCAAGTCCTTCGACGTGCTCAGCGATAATCCGCGCAACCGCAGGGCCTAAGAAACGATGTTGCTCAACAAAATCATCAACCATGATTTATGCTCTTCGACATGAACACGTTCGAGCAATCTTTGATATCGAACATGGGGAGCTTTGATTTAGATCTATCCGCCGAGACCGTAACTCTGCTCGGCGAGTACTACAGTTTACTCACTCGTTGGAATGATCGGCTACACCTCGTCGCGCCCTGCTCACCCGAGGAGTTTGCGGTCAGGCACCTGCTCGAATCCTTACTGCTCCTGAAACATCTACCACAAAACGCGCGCGTAGCAGACATCGGCTCAGGCGGTGGCTTGCCAATCATCCCGTGCCTGATCGCGCGACCGGATCTTGAAGCTACCCTGATCGAATCGTCACAGAAAAAAGTCGTCTTCCTTCGTGAGGCTTCAAAACATTTCGACCTCCATACAACCATCGTCGCGCGCCCCTTCGAAGATGTCCCCGCTCCGCCAGTCTCGTTTGTCACCTGCCGCGCCCTGGATCAGTTCATGCGGAAACTTCCGGCGCTGATCAACTGGGCGCCACGGGGGAGTACGTTGCTATTATTTGGTGGGGAGACGTTAGGCGATCAATTGAGACGGTCAAACGTGAACTTCGAACAACTCCTCATCCCACAGTCCGAGAAGCGCTACCTGTTTTTAGCCACGGATTAACGCGGATTAGGACGGATCTTCGCGCACGACCTCCGTTGCTTTTTTATCCTCGCGCAAACCCTGAAACGACGGATGGCGGATCACGCCCTCGTCAGTCCACTCCGTAAATGCAACCTCACCGACAAACTTCGGCTCGGTCCAGACGGCGCGGCGCAGGCCAGGGTCTTTGGGAAGGTCAGCGATGGGACGTTTGGAGACGACGATGCGGTCGAGCTTTTTCTTCAACTCCACGCGCATCGCGTTGGTATAACCAGTCCCGGCGCGGCCGGCGTAGATGAGTTTGCCCTTCTCGTAAAAACCCAGGATCAAAGAGCTGAAGGGGATTCCTTTGTCAGACAGTGTGTAGCCGGCGATCACGAACTCCTGCCGCTTAATGCACTTGATCTTCATCCAGTTGCGACTGCGAGTGGATTCATAAGGCGAATCAGCCAGCTTCGAAACGATCCCCTCGAGCCCGAGCTTGCAGGCTTCCTTGAAAAATTGCTCGCCGTTGCCTTCGATGTGATCGCTGTAACGAAGTGTTCCAGTGTCGCCCAACGGCTCCAACAACTCCGCCAACACGCGCTTCCGCTCGCGCAAGGGCGTCCGCGTGAGATTGAATCCGTCGATATAGATTAGATCGAACACGTTGAAGACGAGCCCGGCGGCGGCGCCTTTGTTAACCGAATTTTGCAACCGCTGAAAACTCGCACGGCCCGACGGATCCAGCGCGACGATCTCTCCATCGAGTATTGCGCTCTTCAACGGTAGCCCTTTGACCGCCTTCCCGACACTCGCAAACTTCGCCGTCCAGTCTTTTCGATTGCGAGTCCAGAAGCGAATCTGGCGCCCTTCGATATGACACAGCAACCGGTAACCATCGAATTTCAACTCGTGAAACCACTGTTCACCTGACGGTGGTCGATCGGTAAGTGTGGCGAGTTGGGGCGGCACAAACTCGGGCATCGACACCTTGCGCGCGCCCGGAAGATTCTTGATTTGTTTCAGATTCATGGGAGTTTTTTGGTAGCGGCACCGAGATTGCAAATTCAACATTTCGTCGTGCTGAATTGTACCGAAAGAAGTCAACGCGAGATGTATGCGACACGCATGATGACCGAAATTTATCATCTGGTCCAACCGCGCGGACAGCACACGCTGTGTGGGCTAAGGATAAGTCGTGTTACATCAGAACGAAAGACCAACACGCTGCAACTCGTGAACGATCTGACGCCAAACCTGACGATTTGCAAGCACTGCGAGAGGATACAGAGCCAGGATTCATTAGAAAATTAAAAGCCGCGGAGTCACGCGGATGAACGCTGATCTGCGTTTATCCTCGTGAATCCGCGGCTAGTGTTCTTTGCGTGAAAAACTAACTTACTTCTTCGCCGTCGGAACCAGCCACGACGTCGCCATCGCCGTCACTTGCAACAGCAGGCACTACGATCGGCTCGCGTGCAGGCATCACGATGTCGTGACCACCCACGATATCCGGAAAGTCATCCAGATCCCGCTCACGCGCCTGATCGATCGTTTCATCACGCTCGATATCAACGTTGCGATAGTATTCCATGCCGGTTCCGGCCGGAATCAACCGCCCCATGATCACGTTCTCCTTCAGCCCGCGCAGGTAATCGACGCGGCCCGAAATCGCAGCCTCGGTGAGAACACGCGTGGTCTCCTGGAACGACGCTGCCGAGATGAACGAATCGGTCGAGAGCGACGCCTTCGTGATACCCAGCAAGAGCGGCTCGGCCTGCGCCACTTCGCCGTCTTCCTGTCGCACGCGCTCGTTCTCGTCCTGGAAGCGGAAACGATCGACCTGCTCCTCGAGCAGAAACTCGGTGTCGCCGACTTCCTTGATCTTCACCCAGCGCAACATCTGGCGAACAATCACTTCGATGTGCTTGTCGTTGATGTTCACACCCTGCAGACGATAGACCTCCTGGATTTCGTTTACGAGGTATTCCTGCAAACGACTCATTCCCAAGACGCGCAAAATATCGTGCGGATTCAACGGGCCGTCCATTAAAGCTTCTCCGGCACGTACACGATCGCCATCCTGCACGTTGATGTGCGTACCACGCGGGATGTCGTACTCGCGCTCTTCACCGTCGTCGCCGGTGATGATCAGCTTGCGTTTGCCCTTTGAGATCGCGCCGAGCGTAACGGTACCGTCGATTTCAGACATAACCGCCGTCTCCGCCGGACGCCGTGCTTCGAACAGCTCGACGACGCGCGGCAAACCGCCGGTGATGTCTTTTGTCTTGGTCGTTTCACGCGGAATCTTCGCGATGATGTCGCCCGGTTCAACGTCCTCGCCGTCGGTCACCATCAGGTTAGCACGCACAGGCATCTGGTAAGTCTTCAGCACCTTGTTGCTGGCGCTGCGGATTTCCAAACGCGGCTGTTTCTTCTCGTCAGGCGAGTCTTTTACAACCATGCGCGACTGACCGGTTACTTCGTCCACTTCTTCGTCAAACGTCACGCCTTCCTTCAAGTCCTGGAACTTAACGTGTCCAGCGACTTCCGTCAGGATCGCGAACGTGAACGGGTCCCACGTGGCAAGCAGTTGATCCTGCGTCACGCGAGCGCCGTCCTCGACGAGGATGTGCGCACCGTAAACGATCTGGTAACGCGCGGCTTCACGGCCACGGTCGTCGATAATGATCACGGAGCCGTTGCGGTTCATCGCGATGCGCTCGCCCTTGCGGCTCTTGACCGTTTGCAGGTCAAGATACTTGATTGTGCCGTCCTGACGAGCTTCGTGCTTCGAAGACTCTTCAAGACGCGCCGTGCCGCCGATGTGGAACGTACGCATCGTGAGCTGTGTGCCCGGTTCACCGATCGACTGCGCGGCAATGACGCCGACAGCCTCACCGATTTCAACCGGACGACCAGTTGCAAGATTTCGGCCGTAACACTTGATGCAGCAGCCACGACGCGATTCGCAGGTCAACACCGAACGGATTCGAACGCGCTGAACACCTGACCGTTGAATCTCGGAAGAAAGGTCTTCATCGATCTCGTGATTGGCATCGACGATCGGGTTACCTTCGATAGGATCGACAACCTCCTCGAGTGCGGTGCGACCTACAATGCGATCACGCAGCGATTCGATTTCCTCACCGCCTTCAATGATGGCGCTGGCAGGAATACCGCGAAGAGTTCCGCAGTCGTCCTCACTGATGATTACATCCTGGGCCACATCAACCAGTCGCCGGGTCAAATAACCCGAGTCAGCGGTTTTTAGCGCCGTGTCAGCCAGACCTTTGCGAGCGCCATGGGTCGAGATGAAGTACTGCAACACGTTCAAGCCTTCTCGGAAGTTGGCCTGAATCGGAGTCTCAATGATTTCACCGGACGGGCGAGCCATCAAACCGCGCATGCCCGCGAGCTGGCGAATCTGCTGTGCGCTACCTCTCGCGCCGGAATCGCTCATCACCAGAATTGGATTCAATTCACCGGATGACTTCTCCCGATCATCCATCGCCTTGAACATTTCCTTGGCCACTTTGTCAGTGACTTCAGACCAGATGGCGATGACCTTGTTGTAACGCTCACCATTCGTGATAACGCCGTCGAGATACTGCTGTTCGACAGCAATCACGTCCTTGTCAGCCTTGTCGACAAGTCCCTTCTTCGAGGGTGGAGTTACAAGATCGTCAATGCCGATCGAGATGCCCGCTTTCGTCGCGTACAGGAATCCGAGGGTCTTGAGATCGTCAAGCATCTTGACGGTCATCTCGTGGCCCAGACGGATGTGCGAGTAGTTAACGAGCGACTGCAGACCCTTCTTCTTCAACGTGCCGTTGATGAAGGGAAGACCAGCAGGTATCGAATCGTTAAAGATGACGCGACCGACGGTCGTGTTAATGACGCGGCGCACGTCGTCCTGAACTGTCGCACGCAGGATGTCCTGCGGATCGTGTTCCTGCACGAGGTCGATCAAGTCGCCCTGAATGCGGAGTTTGATCGGCGTCTGCGTTGTGACTTCACCAGCGTCGAGCGCCAGTAGCACTTCCTCGAGCGAAGCAAACACACGACCTTCGCCCTTTGCTCCCGGACGATCGCGAGTCAGGTAATAAATCCCGAGCACAATATCCTGCGAAGGCACTGCGATTGGCTGACCGCTCGCAGGGCTCAGGATGTTGTTGCTCGAAAGCATCAGCACTGCCGCTTCGATCTGCGCTTCCGGACTCAACGGAATGTGAACCGCCATCTGGTCGCCGTCGAAGTCAGCGTTGAACGCCGTACACACGAGCGGGTGGATCTTGATCGCCTTGCCTTCGACGAGCACGGGCTCAAACGCCTGAATGCCGAGACGGTGCAGAGTCGGAGCGCGATTCAGAAGCACCGGATGCTCGCGAATCACTTCTTCAAGAATGTCCCAAACGACAGGCTCCTGCCGTTCGACCATCTCGCGTGCCTGCTTGATGGTGGCAGCGTGTGCCTGCTTCTCGAGCTGGTTGTAGATGAATGGCTTGAACAACTCGAGCGCCATCTTCTTCGGTAGACCGCACTGATGAAGTTTCAGCTCTGGTCCAACGACGATCACCGAACGTCCCGAGTAGTCAACGCGCTTGCCCAGCAGGTTCTGACGAAAACGTCCCTGCTTGCCTTTGAGCGTTCCACTCAGTGACTTCAGCGGGCGATTGTTCACACCACGCAGCACACGTCCCCGACGACCATTGTCAAACAACGCGTCGACCGCTTCCTGAAGCATGCGCTTTTCGTTACGCACGATGACTTCCGGCGCACGCAGCTCCATCAGCTTCTTGAGACGGTTGTTGCGATTGATCACGCGACGATAAAGATCGTTGAGATCCGAAGTCGCGAAACGTCCACCATCGAGCGGCACGAGCGGTCGCAGCTCGGGTGGAATCACCGGAATCACGTCGAGGATCATCCAGTCAGGCCGGTTTCCTGATTTCAGGAAGCTGGTCGCGACTTTCAGACGCTTCGAATACTTCAACTTCTTCTGCTGCGAAGTCTCTTCCTTCATTCGCTTGCGCAGCTCGGTGGCGAGCTCTTCGACGTCGACCATCGCGAGCAATTCCTTGATCGCTTCCGCGCCCATCTTCGCGACAAACTGCGCGGGATAGTCGCGCACGAGCTCACGATAACGCTCGTCGCTCACCAGCTCACGCTCTTTCAGTCCCGGCACGTCGCCCGGATCGATCACGATGTACGACTCGAAATAAAGAACTTTTTCGAGCTCGCGCAAAGGGATGTCAAGCAAGTGGCCGATGCGGCTGGGAAGACCTTTGAAAAACCAGACGTGCGAACACGGGCTGGCCAGGTCGATATGGCCCAGGCGCTCGCGTCGCACTTTCGCCTGAGTAACTTCCACGCCGCACTTATCACAGATCACGCCGCGGTGCTTCATGCGTTTGTATTTGCCGCAGAGGCATTCCCAATCAGCGACCGGACCAAAGATGCGCGCGCAGAAAAGTCCGTCGCGCTCCGGTTTGAAGGTGCGGTAGTTGATTGTTTCTGGTTTGGTCACCTCACCATGCGACCACTGCCGGATCTTTTCCGGTGACGCAAGTGAGATACGAATAGCTTCAAAATCTGGAGCCAGTTGCGTCTTTTCTTGTTGGAATCGAAACACTTTGATTTCTCCGTTTTAAATCCATCCACAGATTACACAGAAATGAATCCGTGTAATCTGCGGATAACCAGTCTTAAGCTTCCACAGCGCTTGTTACGATCGCTTCGCCAACGCCGTCTTGCGCACCGCCGTCTTCCGCGGCCTTCTTGTTGATCAACTCAACATCGAGACACAGCGACTGCAACTCGCGCACGAGCACGTTGAACGACTCAGGCAAACCTGGATCGAAATCAGCTTCGCCTTTAACGATAGCCTCGTAGATCTTCGAGCGTCCGGCCACGTCGTCAGACTTGGCTGTCAACAACTCCTGGAGAATGTGTGCCGCGCCGTAAGCTTCGAGCGCCCACACCTCCATTTCCCCGAATCGCTGACCACCAAACTGCGCCTTACCGCCGAGTGGCTGCTGCGTGATCAAGCTGTATGGTCCAATCGAGCGAGCATGGATCTTGTCGTCGACCAGGTGCGACAGCTTCAACATGTAGATGTATCCAACCGTCACCTTCTGCTCGAACGGATCACCGCTGAGACCGTCGTACAGCACCGCTTTACCCGACTCGCTGACGATCTCGGGTAGTCCGAGTTCGCGCGCGCGGGCGCCTGATAGCTGTAGCTTCTTCTTGATCTCGCTTTCAGTCGCGCCGTCAAATACCGGCGTAGCGAAGTGCATTCCGAGCACGCGCGCGGCCCAGCCGAGGTGCGTCTCGAGAATCTGGCCCACGTTCATACGCGAAGGCACGCCGAGGGGATTGAGAACGATCTCGACCGGGGTACCGTCGGGCAAGTAAGGCATGTCCTCTTCCGGAAGGATGCGTGCGATGACGCCCTTGTTTCCGTGACGACCGGCCATCTTGTCGCCGACTGACAGCTTGCGCTTCATGGCGATGAATACTTTCACCATCTTGATCACACCCGGTGAAAGCTCGTCCCCCTGTCGCAGCTTCGCGATCTTCTCCTCGTAGATGTCGGAGAGGATCTTGATCTGTCGCTCGGTGCGATCTTCGTACTCCTTGATCTCAGCGCCGATGTCGAGACGCGAAGAAGCGAGTTGTACTTTGCGCAACGCCTTCGGCTCGACGGCCTTCAGCATCTCGCGCGTGATCGCCACGTTCTTTTCTATTAATACTTCTTTATTGGCAGTTAGGTCTGCTGAAAGCTTGCGGCCTTCGAGCAGTTCGTAGATTCGCTCGTCGCGCTGCTCGCGCAGGATACGAATCTCGTCTTCAAGGTCGCGCCGCAGGCGATCTTCTTCGTCCTGCTCGATCGCCAGTGAACGCTGGTCTTTCTCCTGGCCCTTGCGGGTAAAGACCTGCACGTCGACGACGGTGCCGTCGATTCCCGGCGGGCTGACAAGCGAAGCATCTTTAACGTCGCCGGCCTTCTCACCGAAGATTGCGCGCAGCAGTTTCTCTTCCGCCGTCAGTTGCGTTTCACCTTTCGGTGTCACTTTACCGACGAGGATCGAACCCGGTTTCACCTGAGCGCCGATGCGAATGATGCCGCTCTCGTCGAGATCGCGGAGCATGTTCTCACCGACGTTCGGAATGTCGCGCGTGATTTCCTCTGGTCCAAGCTTCGTGTCGCGTGCTTCGATTTCGAGCTCTTCGATGTGAATCGAGGTGTAGTAGTCCTCTTTCACGAGTCGCTCGGAAACGAGAATCGCGTCTTCGAAGTTGTAACCGCGCCACGGCATGAAAGCGACGAGAACGTTACGTCCCAGCGCCAGCTCACCGCGATCGGTACATGGACCGTCGGCAATCACCTGGCCCTTCTGGACGCGTTCACCCACATGAACAATTGGCCGTTGATTGATACAAGTGTTCTGGTTCGAACGCTTGAACTTGATCAACGTGTAGATATCCGCCGTCACCTCGCGCGAGATCGTGCCGTCAACGTTGTGATCGGCTTTGACGATGATGCGCTCGGAGTCGACGTAGTCCACGACGCCGTCGCGTTTTGCGACCACCACAGCGCCGGAGTCACGTGCAGTCACCTTCTCCATTCCGGTGCCGATATACGGCGCTTCGGCGCGGAGCAGGGGCACTGACTGGCGTTGCATGTTCGAACCCATCAGCGCGCGGTTCGCGTCGTCGTTCTCGAGAAACGGGATCAACGAGGCCGCGACTGAGACGAGCTGTTTCGGCGAGACGTCGACGTACTCGATGTCTTTTCGCAAAGCGAGAATGAACTCGCCCGCTTTTCGCGCCGCGTTACGCTCGTTGACGATGTGACCGTTGTCATCGAGCTCGATGTTGGCCTGTCCGACAACGTGTTTGTCTTCTTCCCACGCCGTCAGGTAGAAGGGCCACGGCTCAAACTCAGCCTTGCGCGCCTCAGCGCCGAGTTTGTTGTTTGCCTTTTCGACATCTTCCACGGGAATGTGATCGCCAGGCTTGAGCTTCGTGTCGCCGCCATTGATCACGCGCACGTATTCCACGACGCGTCCATCGCTGACCTTGCGATACGGCGCTTCGATGAACCCAAACTCGTTGATACGAGCGAAACACGAGAGGCTCGAGATGAGTCCGATGTTCGGACCTTCAGGGGTCTCAATCGGACAAATACGACCGTAGTGCGTCGGGTGTACGTCGCGCACTTCGAACCCGGCGCGCTCACGCGAAAGACCGCCCGGTCCGAGTGCCGATAGACGGCGCTTGTGCGTGATCTCCGACAGCGGATTCGTCTGGTCCATGAACTGCGACAACTGGCTCGAGCCGAAGAACTCACGCACAGCCGCCGTCACCGGCTTGGCGTTGATGAGATCGCGCGGCATCGTCGTCTGCATTTCCTGGTGGATCGACATCTTCTCCTTGATGGCGCGCTCCATGCGCTCGAGACCGATGCGGAACTGGTTTTCCAGCAACTCACCGACCGCGCGCACGCGGCGATTGCCGAGGTGATCGATGTCGTCCGCCTGGTACTCAGACGGGTTCTTGCGCATCTTCAACACGTAAGACACAACTTCGTAGAAGTCGGTCGCCGAGAGAAGCGGATCCTCGATGCGCTGGCGCTCCGGCTTGCCCATCTTGATGTTGAACTTCAGTCGTCCGACGCGCGAGAAGTCAAATTTTCGCGGATCGAAGAACATCGCTTCGAGCAGGCGATACGCAGTCTGCACAGTCGGCGGGTCGCCCGGACGCATCTTGCGATAAATCTCGAGCAGCGCATCGACCGGCTTGGTGATGACGTCTTTCTTCAAGGTCAGCGAGAGCACTGGTCCAACATCGTCACGCTCAGGGAAGAACACACGGAAGCTGGTGATACCGGCTTCGATGATCTCCTGGAGTTTCGCCGGCGTGATCTCGTTGTTGGCTTCGAGAATGATCTCGCCGCTTTCGGTGTTGACGATATCGGCGACCGCAAACGCGCCTTCAAGCTGCGACGAGTCGACTTCGACCTCAGTGATGCCGGCTTTGCGCAGCGAGTCGAGCGCGGAGGTCGCGACTTTCTTGCCACCACGAACGATCGGATCCGGGCCTTTGCCCTTGATGTCCTGGTCCACCTTCATACCGACGAGGTTTGTCGCCCCCTCGGCGGGAATCTGCACTTTCAGGTGACCTTCCTGAAGATGAATCTCGTCAGTGATGTAGATCGCGCGGATCATGTCTTCGTCAGTGAATGACGAGTTCTTCACCCCGTCCTCTAGCTGCGAATCCGTCCGCGAATCCTTCAGTTTGTTTTCGCGGTTGAACCAGAGACCGAGCGCGCGCAGGAAGATCGACGCGAGAAACTTGCGCTTACCAACGCGCACGTAAAGCAGGTTCTTCTGGTCGTATTCAAACTCGACCCACGAACCGCGATACGGAATGATCTTCGCGACATAGATCGCGCCGCGCTTGAAGAAGACGCCCGGGCTACGATGAAGCTGCGAAACGATGACGCGCTCGGTACCGTTGATAATGAACGTACCGTTGTCCGTCATCAGCGGAATTTCGCCGAAGAAGACTTCTTCTTCCTTGATGTCGCGGATCGACAGGACTTCTGTGTCCGGATCCTTGTCGAAGACAGTGAGCCGGATTTTCACCTTGAGCGGAACGCTGTAGCTCATGCCGCGTTCCTGGCACTCCTGCTGGTCGTGTTTGTGTTTCAGACCGACAGGCTCGCCGCAGTTTTCGCAAAGCTGCGGGCGAACAAAGTTGAACGTACCGCAGCGATGACAAAGCGTATCTCCCGCTGCCAGGGGATTGACCTTAATGGTAGCGCCGCAGTTTTTGCAGTTTGAGCGAAGATAGTTCAGACCTTCGAGACGTCCGCATTTACACTGCCAGTTACCGATCTGGTACTCGACGAAATCGAGTGTGGCGGTACCGCGGAAGTCCGAGATTGGAAACACTGACTGAAAGACAGCCTGGAGGCCGGTCGCTTCGCGTTCTTCCGGCAGCAGGTCCATCTGTAGAAAGCGATTATAGGACTCGCGTTGAATCTCAATTAGATTGGGAATCCTGACGGCGGTGGCGATCTTGGAGAAGTCCTCACGCTCAGGCGCCTGACTGGTACGTCTTCCTAACCCCGTATTAATTGTTTGAAGCAAATTTGCTGACATGTGAGATTCCTTTATTGATTGCCCATATTGCCATTTAGAGACGCCAAAGCGCGGTCAGAGCGCACAATGCCCTGACCGCTTCTTAGCCAAAAGCGGCGGATCTTTCCGTCAAATTTTTTGGGAGTAACGCCAGCGCCTCAATACTCCCTAACCTTAACCACTAACAATTCAAGTGTCAAGCCACGACAGAATAGGTCCTATAAGTCCTAGATGACCTATTTAACCTCGACCGTAGCCCCAGCGTCCGAAAGTTTCTGCTTGATCGTTTCCGCCTCTTCCTTCGAGACGCCTTCCTTCACTGCTTTGGGGGCTGCCTCTACCAGATCCTTGGCTTCCTTCAATCCGAGCGCAGTAACCTCGCGAACAACCTTGATCACGTTGATCTTGTTGCCACCGACCGCCTGAAGGATCACGTCAAACTCAGTCTTTTCTTCCGCTGCTGCGGCCGCTTCGGCACCGGCGCCGGCTGCGGCCACGGGGGCTGCGACTGCCGCTGCTGCTGCTGAAACGCCAAATGTCTCTTCGATGTCCTTCACGAGCTGTGAAGCTTCCAGAAGGGTGCAATTTTTCAAATATTCCAAAACGTCTTCGCGTGTTGCTGCCATGATAACCTTTCTATCCTCCTCAAAAATCCTTATGCGGTCTTCTGCTCGCTAACCTGTTTGACAACCACTGCCAGGTTGCGTGGTACGGCCGAAATAACCGTCGCCAACCGCTGGGCCTGACAATTGATCAGGAACATAATCTTCGCAATTAACTCTTCCTTCGACGGCAGAGTAGCGATCGCTTCCACGTCATTCAGCGCGACCACCTTGCCTTCGACGACTCCGGCCTTGAACGTAAAAATGTCCGGATTGGCCTTAGTAAACTTTGAAATAGCTTTTGACAAACCGACTGGATCGCCAGTGCTGAGCGCCACGGCCGTCACACCTTTGAAGTGTTCGGCTGCGCCTTCGAGCGCCGTTCCTTCAGAAGCCCTGCGCGCGAGCGTGTTCTTCACCACTTCATAAGAAACGCCTGCTTCGCGAAGCTGGTTGCGCAGCTCCTGGTCTTTCGCAACCGTCATCTTCTGAAAGCCGACAACCATCGCGGCTTTGGCGTTCTTGAACTGCTCGGTGAGAGCGTCGAGATCTTTTTGTTTTTGTGCCTTTGATTTCATCGTTTCAGCTCCTCACCTTTACTTCGAGTACAACGCTTCATCCAGCAAAACACCCGGACTCATCGTCGACGCGAGGTTCACTTTCTTGATGTACTTGCCTTTCGCCGTCGCGGGCTTCGCTTTGACCACTGCGTCGAGCAGCGCTTTCGCGTTGTCGCGAAGCTTGTCTGAGTCGAACGAGACCTTTCCGACGCCGACGTGAATCACGCCGGTTTTATCGACGCGATACTCGACTTTACCGGCTTTCGTCTCTTTGATCGCCGTGACGACATCGGGCGTGACGGTGCCGGTTTTCGGGTTGGGCATGAGACCGCGCGGTCCGAGAATCTTACCCAGTTGGCCCACGAGC
>DATFDT010000012.1:0-4084 GCA_035251975.1 Pyrinomonadaceae bacterium
ATTTGTGAGTTGACCGTCTACATGGCTGAAGCGGCATTTATCAAACATACTTAAGTTATGACTCGCCCAATTCTGATCATCGAAGACGACGCCGATATTTCTGAGAGTTTGAAGTACAACTTCGAACGCGAAGGATTGCCGGCAGTTACCGCGCCCACGGGCGAGGCTGGTCTAGCGGCGGCGTTGAACGAGCGCGAATCGCCGCGACTGATCATTCTCGACCTGATGTTGCCGGGAATGAGCGGTATCGAGCTATGCCGTCGTTTGCGTCGGGAGCCTGCGACACGCCGCACGCCGATCATCATGCTGACCGCCAAAGCGTCAGAATCAGATCGCGTGACTGGTCTCGATCTCGGCGCGGATGACTACATCACGAAACCGTTCTCAGTGCGTGAGCTGCTCGCGCGCGTGCGTGCTGTGATGCGTCGGGCAGATGAGACGATGGGCAAGACGTATGAAGACGATCATTTGCAGATCGACTTCGACGATATCCGCGTCGCGTGTGACGGTGCGAAGATCAAACTCACCAACAAAGAGTTCACACTGCTCTCGGTCCTCGCGCGCAGTCCCGATCGCGTTGTCACGCGCCAGCAGTTGCTGGATAGTGTCTGGGGTTACAGCTACTATGGCGACGCGCGCACTCTCGACGTACACATCCGTCGCCTGCGGCAGAAGCTCGATAAGTGCGGTGATTGCATCGAGACAGTGGTCGGCGTGGGTTATCGTTTTGTCGGGTGTGCTTCGAGCCAGGCAGCGACGAACGGCCAAGGTAATTGAGGGTTAACTTCGGTGCCCAAGCGACCATCCATCTGGATCTTCTCGTGCGTTATTCTCACCCTCCTTGCCCTGATTATTCCCTCATTGTTCGTGAGATGGATTTTGGCGATGGTCGTGGCGGCGATCGCGTGTTTGTGGTTTGCGTTATTGAATCGCAAAACTTCTGACGCGCCCGCTGTCGATCAAACTCAGTCACCTGAAAACTTCGAAGTACATTCGCTCTTAGACGCGACGATGACTGGTATGCGCGAGGGTTTGCTGGTCGTCGATAAAGACATGCGAGTTGTCGCGTCGAATCCCGCGGCTCGCAAACTGTTCAATCCCACTGTGCCCGCGCTCGAGTCACAGCGTCTGACGGAGCTCACTCGCAATCCCGCGATCTATAGTGCGTTTCTCGACGGCCTGAAAGGCCAGGAGCGAAGCGGGATCAAAGTCGAGACACATGGACCAGAGCGACAGATCTTCGATCTCCGCGTAGTGCCGATCGGTAAAATCAACGGCAACGGCGCGGCCGACGGCGCGCTCGGCGTCTTCTTCGACATCACCCGCACCGAACGACTCGAACACGTGCGACAGGAATTTCTTTCCAACGTCTCACATGAATTGCGAACGCCGTTGACGGCGATCATCGCCTTCGTTGAAACACTCGAAACCGGCGCGATGGAAGATGCCGAGAGTTGCCAGCGCTTTCTCTCGATCATTCGCAAGAACGCGTCGCGCATGCAGGAATTAATCGACGACATCCTGGAGCTCACTGCGATCGAAGGTGGGAATGTGCAACTGCGAGCGGCGCCGGTTGAGTTGCACAAGTTGGTTCAGGATGTTTGTGCCTCGCTGAATGCGAAAGCTGCGGCGCAGAGCGTTACGTTGGAGAATAAGGTTGGATCTGGCGTGATGGTTTATGCAGACGAACGCCGGCTCGAACAGATGCTCACCAATTTGATCGATAACGCGATCAAGTTCAGTCGCGAGCACAGCACTGTGTCGATCTCACATGAGCCTGGAACACGCGACCGGATCCTCGTGCAGGACAACGGCGAAGGGATTCCGGCGCAGCATCTCGAGCGACTTTTCGAACGCTTCTATCGGATCGATCGTGCGCGCTCGAGAGACATGGGCGGCACGGGCCTCGGCCTCGCAATCGTAAAGCACATCGCCTTGCTGCACGGCGGCGAAGTAACCGTCACCTCGGAACTAGGCAAGGGAAGCACCTTCACAATCCACCTCCCAAAACGTCCTGCCTAATTTTCTCTTGTTGGCCCACGCTACTAGAAATAGAACAAGTCAGGAAGAGGGGCTTGCCCCCGCTCGTCGAATCCAAGCAACGGCGGGGGCAAAGCCCCTCTTCCTGACTTGTTCTATTCCGAGTTGTTCGATACTTCTGCCTTATTCTTCTCTATTGATCATCCTGGTCGCGGGGGCGTTCGGCTTCGGGATGGAATTCGCCGAGCGTCGCACGCACCTGCTGTTCACTGCCGCCGCGCTTCACCGTGAGTGTGATTTCCGATCCGGGTGGCGTCGATGCAATCGCGTTGCGGAACGAATTAGGATCCGCGACTGCCTGCCCGTTAAGCGCAGTGATCACATCGCCCTGCTTCAGCCCCGCTCGATCGGCCCCACTCCCAGACTGCACCTGGTAAACAACCACGCCCGGTCCTTGTGTAACACCAAGCCTTGAAGCTTCTTCAGAAGGAATCGGCAGCACAACGATCCCGAGCTGACCGCGCCTGACTTTGCCCCCATTGATCAATTGCTCCATCACGTTGCGGGCCATGTTTGACGGAATCGCAAAACCGAGCCCGATACTGCCACCGGACGGCGACAGTATTTGTGAATTGATGCCGATCAACTCACCATTCGTACTCACGAGGGCGCCACCTGAATTACCACGGTTGATCGGCGCGTCAGTTTGCAGAAAGTCTTCAAAGCTTCCGTTACTCAAACCAGTCTGACGACCTTTCGCACTGATGATTCCCATCGTCACTGTTTGGCCCACGCCGAGCGGGTTTCCGATCGCAAGCACAACATCACCGACGCGAGTACGATCCGAATCTCCGAGCGGCAGCACAGGCAAACCCGAAGCATTAACTTTCAGCACCGCCAGATCGCTGGGCGGATCGGATCCAACAACCTGCGCCTCAAGACTGCGTTTGTCATTCATGTCAACCGAGATCTTATCGGCTCCATCGATCACATGATGATTGGTCAGTATGTAGCCGTCCTCTCGAACGATCACGCCTGAACCCAAACCCTGGCGTGTAGGCCGGCTCGGAGCCTGTTGTTGATTCCGCTCGCCGAAGAACCGTCGAAAGAATGGATCGTCCATGAACGGAAACTGCTGCGGTTGCCGCACGCGCTGTTCCGAATGGATCGTCACTACGGCTGGTGTGGCTTTGCTGACCGTGTCGGCATACGAAGCCACAGGCATAACTGCCGGATTGGGTGCAACGGGTGCGCTGCTGGTATTCGGATTCGGATTTTCCAGCGCAAAGCGGTTGCCTTTGTTTCGATTGCAAGCTCCCAGCAAAGAGACTGCGAGCAATAAACTCACGATGATTGCGGAACGCATAGACCTCGTTCTCCTCGTCAATTGATTACAGGGGTAATAAAGCTTACCAAGTTTGTCCCGTAATCACACTGCGCGAAGAGAGATTGTGCCGGGGGGCGCTCGGGGTGAGAGTTTTGATGAGTTGTTCGAGACGATCGAAATCGATCGGTTTGTAGAGGCAATCATTACAGCCCGCGCTCAGAACTTCGGTTCGAAATTGCGGAGTGACCATGCCGGTTACTGCGATGATGGGCACTTCGTTCAGGGTCGGATGAGATCGAATGATGCGCGTGAGTGAGAGACCGTCGAGGTGCGGCATTCTCATGTCCATCAGGATCAAGTCTGGAAGCGTCTTCTCGGCTAAGCTCATCGCTTCTTCACCATCGTGAGCCGGAATCACACGACAGCCAAAAACTTGTAGCAGTAGCTGGAGCATTTCACGTGTGTCATCGTGATCTTCGACAATCAGCACCACGGGAGTGTTTGCCACCGTTACCACCATGAGTAGCCTTCCTTTAATGATCGACTTGTTTGAAATACTCTGCCTGCTTTCGGCAACTAACATGCCGTCTGCGGATCGCGTCAGAACACTAAACAAGTCGGGTGGAAACTCCCGCGCCCCTGTGGCGCTTTGTGCACAGAAACGCCAGACCGCCCCACTCTTAATCATGAACAACAAGAAATAGAACAAGTAGAAATGGAACAAGTCAGGAAGAGGGGCTTGCCCCCGCTCGTCGAGTCCAAGCAGCGGCGGGGGCA
>DATFDT010000013.1:0-9616 GCA_035251975.1 Pyrinomonadaceae bacterium
CGCTTGCGTTTGGGTGCCTGCGATTTTCCATCGCAAGATAAGCACTATCAACCAGCCAAATATAAAGTTTGAAGTCGTGGTTTCCACGAGGTGGGCCATACGCACCTCAGGCGGCATCAGTGGATTCGGTATCAGCAACTGCGAATTCACGACTGCGAAGAGCAGCGCAACTGCTAATCCCGATTCCCACCACGCGCCTTTCATCATCTTTATCACGGGTATCGCGATGGCGGTCCACAATAAAGCGCGCACTGCTTGCAGGAGAAAAAGCATCGGCTCGCTGCGTATTAGACTCGAAATATGAGCCACAAAGCTCTCGGGATCGCTTCCGCCGTAATATGCGCGCACGGCCGGACTTCTCCACGCGACAAAGTAGCCGAAAGTGAAATAGAGAAAGACATAGGCAATTACGATTAAGGCCAATTTCCCGGGCCAACTGCCTGCGAGGATCTTCAGCCGCTTGACGCTTGCCTCTGGTCTGCGCTTCCCAAGAATCAACACGGCTAACGGAGCAAAAATAGCGGCGATGATTAAGCCTGCGAGGAAAAGGCGCGGCAGCATGCCCGGTGGTAGTCGTGTAACGAAATACGCAGTCTCGATCTGAGGCATGAGGGTGTTTGCGCCGTAGAACACAACGAAGACCGCCAGGACCAGCTTCCATCCGGTCCAACCGGAACGGCGTATGACGTAAGTCCAAACCGCGGCGTTCAACAGACTGACGACGAGCAGAGCGATGAGCGTCGCCCCTGCGTCCGCGGGCGCGCTTTCATTGGGTGTGGTTGATAACAGTGCTCCTGAAACTACGACAAAACTGCCGAAGTAGAGGACGGTCACTGCTAAGAATCGGATAGCAGTTACTATTGGTTTCATCGCTTGGGATTCAATACTGTTTTTGAAGCGAATTAGTTCTGTAGAAAAGAACAAGTCAGGAAGAGGGGCTTGCCCCGCTTGTCCAATCCAAGCAACGGCGGGGGCAAGCCCCTCTTCCTGACTTGTTCTATCTTCCTGATCTTAATCTTCCTGACTCTTTAACTTGAAATCTGTCAGGCCTTCGCGGAGGGCGTGCAAGGGTAGCAAGGCGCACTGTAGACGGGCAGGTTGGATGTTGCTTTCGAGTGCGGATAGCAAGCGCGCGTCTGGAAAATCGGCGAGTTGTGCGATGTCTTCGTTGCGGACCAACTCGGTGAGTAGCGAGGCGGCGGCGGTGCTGATGGCGCATCCGTCACCTTTGAAACGTGCCTCACTTACGCGCGACTGTTCGAGCTTTAATTCGAGCCGGATTCGATCGCCGCAGAGAGGGTTGAACTGTTCGTTGCTGATATCCGGTGCCTCAAGGCTGCCGTAGTTGCGCGGGTGGCGGAAGTGGTCCAGCAGAGTATCACTGTATAGCGCAGGCATTTACTTTATTTCGCATATTTCAGCGCGACGGTTTCGGCAAGGATGCTCAGTGCGATCTCTGCCGCTGTTTCCGCGCCGATGTCCAGGCCGGTTGGTACGTGCAACTGGTCTAACAGCGACTGGTCCATCCCCGCGTCACTCAGGAATTCCTTGATCGCTGCGCCGCGTCGTTTGCTGCCCAGAAGTCCAACGTATGCAGGTCGGGCGGGCAAAGTGACCTTTAGCACTGGCAGATCGTATTTGTAATCGTGCGCGGTCAGCACCACGTATGTGGCAGACGTGTAGGTAAGCGTTTCTGCGATTTCGGAAGGAATGCCGATTAGTAACTCATCAACATCCGGAAAACGTTCTCGCGTCGCAAAGCGTGGGCGGCCATCAACCACGATCGTTTTTAGTCCCAGATCGTGCGCCAGGCTGACAAGTGGCATGGCGACATGACTGGCGCCGAAGACAATCAACGTTGGCGGTGGTCCATGCGTCTCAAAGAAGACCGGCGCGGAGTCAGGACCGATGGAGACTGTACTCGACACGCCCTTTCTCATCAGCTCAAGCGCGGTTGTTTGAGCTTCGCGATCGAACTCGGCGGTGCCCAGTGATCCAGAGATCTCGCCACCTTCAATGATGAGTAGTTTGCGTGAGCTGTCCTTGAGCAAGGTGGCAAGAACTACTCGTTTGCCGTGATCCACCGCATTGCGAACGGCTCGATAAACCTCAAAAACGCTATCAGAGCGAGTGAGATCAACTGGCTCAATAAAAACATCCAGATCGCCGGCGCACGAAAACCCGATTTCCCATGCATCTTCGTTGCCGAGCTTCATCTCGACGAGCCTCGATTCGAATGACGAGAGCGCCTGCTCCGATTCGGCAATCACGCGCGCGTCGACACAACCACCGATCGTTACTGAACCCAGAATCCGGCCCTCTTCACCGACCCACATCTTCGCGCCTTCGCGTTTTGGACTCGTGCCGCGCGTCGCGACGAGCGTCGCCATCGCTACGCGCTTTTCCGCGTGCGCTAGTCTCTCGATGTCTTGGAATAATTCTTCCATTATCAATTCGGAGTGGCTGAAAAGAACAAGTCAGGAAGAGGGGCTTGCCCCGCCGTTGCTTGGATTGAAGAGCGGGGGGCAAGCCCCTCTTCCTGACTTGTTCTATTGTACGGTGTCAAATTCTTGTACATAGTTATAAAACCAGGTGTGGTTCGAGGGCGCGCAGGCTCGCGAGATCGTGTGCGGGCGCGAATACGTTGATGAAAGGTAATGCGGCTTGCATGCCTCGGGTCGCGGGCGCGTAATCTGCGCTGCCAAGCAAAGGATTCAACCAGATCAAGCGACCAGCGCGATGTTTCAAAAGAGAAAGTGCTGCCGCGAGTATTTCCGGTTCGCCTGTGTCCCAGCCGTCGCTCAGTATGATAATGACTGTCCGTTTATCGATGCGGCGCAGCCATTGATCGTTGAACATACTGAGACTCGCGCCGATGCGCGTACCGCCAGACCAGCCCCTCACGTTGGATGAAAGACGATCGAGCGCGCGCTTGTAAGTTTTATTTTTCAAGTCGCCCGTGATGCGTGCGAGCGAAGTCGCAAAGACAAACGACTCCACTTTCGCAAAACTATTTTGCAATCCGTAGACGAATTGCAGCAGCAAACGGCTGTAGATGTCCATCGATCCGGAGACGTCACAGATCACCACGAGCTTCGTTCGCTTTGGCCGCCGCTCTTTGTACGCGAGTTCGATCAGCTCGCCGCCGGTTTTTAACGACAAGCGTAACGAGCGTCGCAAATTCACTCTGGCCCCGTGTTTGACCGGCCGCCAGCGGCGACTCGGCCTTCTCGCCAAACGCCTGACCATGCGGCGCGCCAGACGCGAAACTTCCTCTAGCTCTTCATTCGTGAATTCACTGAAATCTTTTGCTGTCGCTGACTCCGTATCACTCGCTCCCGGAACTTTAACCGGTTGAGCACCGGCGCCAAACGAGCTGCCCCAATGTTCGAGAAAGAACCCAAGTCCCCTGGGAGTTTGAAGTGGCGCGTGGCTTTGAATGCGAACCGCGGTGCTCGTGCTGAGCGAGCGCGAGCTGTTCCAAAACTTCTTGAATACTTCTGCGAAGATGGGGAAGTCGTCGACGCTGGTGGTGAGAATACTTCGCAAAGTGAGAAACACCTCGTCGCGATCGGTTGTGTCGATGATTTGTAAGGCCGCTGTTGCCGTGACGACTTCCGCGGGCGTCACCGAGAGCCCGTGCGCTCTCAACTCACGGCAAAATATGGTGAGCTTTTCGATTTCCACGTCAGACATCCGTATAGGAATCCGTGCAAATCCGTGGCAACTCTGCTTTGAATGCAGCGACGTCGCTCTCATCCTTGAGAAAACACCCGAGCGTCTCGGCGACGATCTCTTCATTCAATTCAGGCGCTTTCAACGCAACGAGCGCGTTGGCCCAGTCCAATGTTTCCGCAACGCCGGGGATCTTCGAAAGACTCATCGTCCTCGTCGTCTGCATTACTTCTGTGACGCGCTTCGCCAAATTGACTTCGATCGCCGGAACCTTCGCTCGCACGATCTCGAGCTCTTTCTCCAGCGACGGATAATCAATCCAGTGATAGAGACAACGCCGTCTCAGCGCGTCTGACAAATCGCGCGAACGATTGGACGTCAACACGACGTGCGGCCGGTGCGTAGCCTTGATCGATCCGATTTCGGGAATCGTTACCTGGTAATCAGAAAGCACTTCGAGCAGAAACGCTTCAAACTCCTCATCGCTCCGATCGATCTCATCAATCAACAACACCGGCGCGCGTTCGTGTTCAGTGATCGCCTGCAGCAACGGTCGTTTCAACAGAAACGCTTCACTGAAGATCATTGCTTCCTTTTCTGTTTCAGAAGCCGGCGACGACTCTTCCAGCTTCAGATGCAACAACTGCTTCGGATAATTCCATTCGTACAGCGCCGTAGTAGCGTCGAGACCTTCATAGCACTGAAGACGAATCAAACGCGTTTGGAGTGCCTTAGCCAGCGCCTTCGCGATCTCGGTTTTACCGACGCCTGCTGGTCCTTCGATCAGGAGTGGCTTGCCAAGGACCATCGAGAGGTACAACGCGGTGGCGATCGCGGCGTCGGCGATGTAGATCTGCTCTTCCAGCATCTGCTGGATTTGTTTGACTTCTTCTCTCAAGTTGTTACCAGTCGCTCGAAATCCTCGGGCGTGTTGATGTCGTCAGGGTAGGGAACATCGAATTGAACTTCCTGGACGAGTGCTGCATTAGCGTCGACGAGTTTCCACGCGGCCTTATCACCGTGAAGATCGATGAGTTGCGGAAATATCGAATGCGCGAAGATCATCGGATGGCCTTTGCGTCCCTGGTACGAACAGAGCGCAATCGGTGCTTGTTGCTCGCGCCACTCGTCGGCGAGACGGTTGATGATTTCCGGCGTGACGCCCGGCAAGTCGCCGAGAATGATCATGATTGCCGCCGACTCGGGATTGAGCGCGCCAATTCCTGCGCGATACGAAGATGAACAACCTTCACCGAAGACGGGATTCTCGACGACGCGCGCCGTGCCGAAATCAACTTGCTCGCGCAAGTGATCAGCGGCACGTCCGAGAACAACGACGACTTCATCGAGGCTTGCCGCGCGTCGCGCCTGGTCCACAACCCAACCCAGCATCGTCGTGCCACGATAAGGCAGCAATTGTTTCGGTGGTCCAAACCGCTGCGAAGCGCCCGCACCCAGTACTAATCCCGAAATAAACTTCCTCATCTGCCAATCTGTGTAATCTGTGGATGATCAAACGTTTCCTTGCAGCGCAGGCAGCAGAAATAAATCGTTTGCCCGTCTGCCACTGACGTGTATTTCGCCGTTTCGATGTCTACAGTCATGCCGCAGATCGGATCGGTTGCGACATTCTCAACCACGGGCTGCGGTTCGCCGCTTGCCCGTCGCACTCGAACAATCTCTGCCATGACACTCAACGCGATCTCCGGCAACGTCTCGCTGCCGATTTCAATACCGGCCGGACACGTAATCACAGCGATATCTTCGTCATTTGCTCCAGTCTCGCGTAAGTATTCGAACAACGCTTCCGATTTCTTCTTGCTTGCGACGAGACCGAGATACTTCGGCCTCGTCCCGATCACAGCCAGCAACCCTTCCTCGTCGCGATTTCCCATAGTTGCGACGACGACGTAACTGGACTCGTTGATCTGGTCAGTATCAGTGACGACTTTGAAATCGAGCAGCGTGCCGAGCTGTGAAACCATTTCAGCCACTGGAGAAGAACCGACGACAACGAGCTGAGGTTTAGGCAAGAAAGGTTCGAGATAAATCTCGAGTGAACCGCCACCTTCACAGGTCATTCGAAATGACTGCACTCCTTTCCAATCATCACGCGGCGCGTCGGGACTGATCGTCAAAAGCTTGGGACTACCCGTTTGCAGCGCCTGCTTCGCCTCACGCAAGACGATCGGCTGCACGCACCCGCCGCCAATCCATCCGATCATCGATCCGTCAGGCTTGATGATTGCCTTCGATCCCGGCTTGGCAGACTGCGGACTCTTATAGGCGACGACCGTGGCAAGAACGAAAGGTTCTTCCCGCGCACGTAAATCATTGCATTGATCCTCGATATTCAAAACCGCGATCTTTCTTCTCTGTGCAACCTCTGTGTTCTCTGTGTCTCTGTGGTAAGTGGTAACTGCGGAAAGATAACCACAGAGACACAGAGAACACAGAGGTTGCACAGAGAAATCAGGTTGCTAGCCGCGCACACCAGCGTCACGTAGTAATTTCCAAACCTTTGCCGACGTGATCGGAATATCAATGTGCCTCACGCCAAGATGCCACAACGCATCAACCACCGCGTTCACGATCGCCGCCGGCGCTCCAACCGTCGCCGACTCACCGACACCTTTCGCACCGAGCGGATGATGCGGCGATGGCGTAACCGTCTTGTCAGTCTCCCAGTTGGGCGTCTCGACCGCCGTCGGCAGCAGGTAATTCATAAAACTGCCCTGCAAAATGTTACCGCTTTCGTCGTACTGAATCTCCTCGTAAAGCGCGGGCCCGAGTCCCATCGTCAACCCACCATGAATCTGCCCCTCGACGATCATCGGATTGATGATATTTCCGCAATCATCGACCGCCACAAACCGGCGTATCTTGATCTCGCCCGTGCCTTTGTCGATATCGACGACGCAGATGTAGCTGCCGAACGGATACGTGAGATTCGGTGGATCGTAATAATTGACTGCTTCAAGTCCGGCTTCCATTCCGGGCGGATGATTCGTGTAAGCCGCGAGTGAGATCTCCTGAATCGTCTTCGCGCGATCTGGTGATCCCTTGATGAAGAACTTTCCGGGTTCCCATTCGAGATCGTCCTCGTGCGCCTCGAGCAGGTAGGCGGCGATCTTGCGCGCCTTGTCTCTGATCTTTCGGCAAGCAATCGCACACGCAGCGCCGGCAACCGGAGTGCTGCGACTCGCATACGTGCCGAGTCCATAAGGCGCCGTGTCAGTATCACCTTCTTCCACCGCAATACCATCGACCGGAAAGCCAAGCTCTTCCGCAATGATCTGCGCATACGTGGTTTCGTGACCCTGGCCCTGCGACTTCGTGCCAAATCGCGCGATCACCTTGCCGGTCGGATGCACGCGAATCTCCGCGCTGTCGAACATCTTGATCCCGAGAATGTCAAAATGTTTCGATGGACCAGCGCCGACAATTTCAGTGAAACTGCTGATCCCGATTCCCATCAACTCACCGCGCGCTCGTTTCTCCGCCTGCTCTTTGCGCAACTCGTTGTAACCAACACGGTCCATTGCCAACTGAAGAGCTCTGCCGTAGTCACCGCTGTCGTATTCCCAATCGAGAGCGGACTTATACGGAAACTGCTCAGGCTTGATGAAGTTCTTCATCCGAAACTCAGCCGCATCCATCCCGATCTCGTGGGCCATGAGATCCGCCATGCGCTCGATCGTGTGCACGGCTTCGGTGACGCGGAACGAGCAGCGATACGCAATACCGCCCGGCGGTTTGTTCGTGTAAACACCGTCTACTTCAACGTGTGCTGCTTTCAGATCGTACGATCCGGTGCACACGTGGAATAGTCCAGCTGGAAACTTCGAAGGGTTCGCGGCGGCATCTGTGTAACCGTGATCCGCGAGTGTCTTGATCCTCAGTGCCGTCAACGTGCCGTCTTTCTTGCCCGCGAGTTCCGCGGTGATGTGATAGTCGCGCGCGAACGAATCGGCCTGGAGATTCTCCATTCGATCCTCGATCCACTTCACCGGCTTGCCCGTTAACACCGACGCCGCAACAGCAATGACATAGCCCGGATAAACCGGCACCTTGCCGCCAAAGCCGCCACCGATGTCAGGCGAGATGATCTGAATCTTTTCTTCCGAAAGACCGACGTGTCCCGCGACCAGTGCAAACACGGTCCGAATCGCGTGCGGCGCCTGCGTCGTCATCCACACAGTTAACTTGCCCCTGACTTTGTCGAACGAGGCGACACAACCGCACGTCTCGATCGACGAAACGTGAATACGCGGAATGTATATGTCTTCTTTAACGGTGACGTCAGCTTCACTGAACAACTGATCGGTGGCTTCGCGATTGCCCCATTCCCAGTGCCAGATGTGATTGTCTTTCTTATCCTTTTTATCAGTGCGCAAAACGGGCGCATCCGGCAGGAGGGCTTTCTTCGGATCGACGACGACCGGCAACGGATCGTAGTCGATCTCAACCGCCTCGACGCCATCGGCTGCTATATAACGATCAGTCGCGAGCACAGCGCAAACTTCCTGCGCCTGGTACATCACTTTATCGACCGGCAGGACCATCTGCGTGTCTGACATCAACGTCGGCATCCAGTGCAGGTTGTACTTTTCCAGATCCTTGCCCGTGATGACCGCGAGTACACCCGGAATAGCAGTGGCTTTCGAGATGTCGATGTTTTTGATCGTCGCGTGCGCGTATGGACTGCGCACGATGTCGAGATAAAGCATGCCGGGCAGATTCACGTCGTCGACGTAATTTCCGAGGCCGCGAAGGAAGCGCGGATCTTCTTTGCGTTTGACGGAGTGGCCCATGCCACCGATTTCAGGTGATGTTTTTGGCGCCATCTATGCACCTCCTTCGCGCATCTTTTGAGCAGCGTATTGATATGCCTTGACGATATTGACGTAGCCGGTGCAGCGACACAGGTTGCCGGAGATGGCATGACGGATCTCATCGTCACTCGGATTATTATTCTCTTTCAGGAACGCGATTCCGGTCATCAGCATTCCGGGCGTGCAGTAGCCGCATTGCAGACCATGTTCCTGAAAGAAGCCGTCCTGGAGCGGATGCAGTTGGCCGTCTTTTTCGAGACCTTCGACAGTCGTGATCGAGCGTCCATCGGCCTGAACCGCGAAGACTGTGCATGATTTGACTGCGCGTCCATCCATGACGACCGTACACGCACCGCAGTGACTCGTATCACAACCGATGTGTGTTCCGGTGAGCCGCAGCGTTTCGCGTAAGTAATGGACCAGCAGTAAACGTGGCTCGATGTCGGTGCTATGTTCCACGCCGTTGACAGTTACTTTGACTGGTAATTTCGCGACTTTTGACATTGTTTACGCTCCTCCTTTCGCGCGGCCTACGGCAGTCGTGAGCGCGCGTGCAGTTAGAACACGAACGAGATCGCGTTTGTAATCGGCTGAGCCACGGATATCATCCATTGGCTGCGACTCCGAGGCGGCGAGCTCGGCGGCTTGTTGGATTGTGGCGTCGTCGAGTTGCTTGCCGCTGAGAAATGCTTCAGCTTGTTTGGCTTTGATCGGAGTCATGCCGACGTTCGTCAGTCCGATTCCCGCGCTTTTGCAAGTGCCTGCATCGTCGAGTGTGATTTGCACGGCCACACCTGCGGTTGCGAAGACGCCGACTTTTCTTTCGAGTTTCAGATACGCGCCCCCACTTCGCGGAGGTGGAAACGGGATTCTGATTTCGGTAAGAATCTCCTCCGGCTCGAGTGCGGTAGTGAAGAGACCGGGAAAGAAGTCTGCGATTGGGATCTCGCGTGGGCCTTTCGCGCCAGTTGCGACGACCGTCGCGCCGAGCGCCAGCATCGTTGCCGGATGATCGTTCGCGGGATCGCCGTGTGCGAGGTTTCCGCAGACTGTCGCCTGGCTGCGAACGAGCGGATCGGCGATAAATTTCGCCGTGTCGGCCAGGA
>DATFDT010000014.1:0-7614 GCA_035251975.1 Pyrinomonadaceae bacterium
TGGCCACGGAGGGCCACCCCTACAGTAATATCTCTCGAGCTAAATCAACAGGCATGTCTTTACCTGTCATGAGTCTGAACTGGTGGCTTACCTGTGTCACGAGGACGTCGCGACCGTCGATTGCGAGTTGCTGGCGCGCGCGCGTGGTGTCGACGATGTGCGTCGGTCGCGAGCCATAGACGAGATCGATCACGACCGCGTCCTGGTTGAGTCGTTCGACTTCAAACGGCGCATCATCCGTATCGCGCCCGACCGGGGTTGCATTCACGACGATGTCGAAACCTTCGGCGTCAAACTCGCGCAGAGGAATATACGGCAAGCCAAGCAAGGCTGCGGCATGTTCACCGCGTTCCGCGCCACGATTGATCAAGGTCACGCCGGCGCCTGACTGAACGAGGGCGGCCGCGATCGCGCGTCCGGCGCCACCACAGCCAATCACTGCCGCACGCTTCTCTTTCACACTCACACCGTAGACGATATCCGGATCAGTCGTGTCTGCGGTCCACCAGCCGTTGTTCCGGACAAGTATATTGGCGGCTTCAGTTTGCCGCACCATCCCGCTGACTGTCTTCGCCGTCAGCACTGCTTCTTCCTTGTGTGGTGAAGCGACTGTCATACCGTTGATCGGGATGCCAAATTGGTCAAGCTTTCGCGACGTGACAAACTCGCGCCAGAACTCAGCAAACGAATCGACGCGCAGAGGCACAAACAACGCCGCATGGTTTAGCTCGCGATACGACGCATTGTGCAACCGCGGCGAGAGCGAATGAAAGATCGGATTGCCAATAATCGCAAACAACTCTTTCGCCGGACTCACTTCAGGCAGACCGTAGTCAGCGATCAACTTGCCGATCGACGGCTCCATATCAACAGCGGAACCGCCCGAGACGAGTCCGAAGATCGCGGGCGAGCCGAGGTGCAAGGCCACCAGTCTATTCCAGAAGCCGAGCGGACCATTTGAGAATGCAATCGTGTCTGTGCGGTTCAGCGATTTCAGTAACGAGAGCGGCAGAAACTCTTCGGCGATAGTCTCGGCAGTCGTGACGATCTTGTAAGCGGCTGCAGGAATAGACGAGAGCTGCGCAAAGCGATCGTTCAGTTGTGACAGATCGTGAACTTTTCCGGACCAGGAAAGCTGTCGCTTCTCGGCTGGGATCAATGTCAGCAATTCTTTGGAAACGTCAGTTCCGAGCTCGACCCGATCATAAAACTGCGCGGCATTCTTCAGCCGTTCATAACGATCGGTTTCGCCTTCAGCTCTAAATGAATAAAGCAGCCGGCCTTTGAAGTGATCACGTAGCCATTCGGGATCGATGTCGCCGGTGCGATCGGCGCGCAGTTCCAGCCAGTCCACCGAATCCGGCAGCGCAGTCAATTCCGCTCCATCCGGCGACGGTGGTTCGAAAAGTGTAGCGATTAGTGAGGGCTGTGGCATAGTTCAGAATCTTCGCTCTGGTTGATTACGTGAGAAATGCAGACCTAGAAATCGAGCGGCGTAACTATACTTCGCTTGAAAGGATTAGTCCACAAGATCTCTGCGTAAGCTCTGCGGCCTCTGGGTCTCTGGGGTGAACTATTCCTCTGACTACACTAACCGCTGAGGCGCAGAGGGCGCAGAGTTTACGCAGAGCGCAAGAATCGCTATTCTTAGACCAAAAAGGAATTCGGCCTAACATGGAAGAAGATTCGACGGACAAGATTTTTGCGGTGAACCCGCCGCCGCCTGACTATAATCCCATAAAACAGGCGGTCGCGCGGGCGGAAGAGCTCGGTGAAAAGCAAATCGCCACGGCACTCGGTTACTTTTCCACCATGCCCGCCTCGACCGGCATCATCGCCAATCCGGTGTTGCACCACACACCAGTCGATTGCAACGGAACCACAATCACTCTCGACATCAGATCGTTCACGATTCGCGGCACAGTGCCCGAGTCGGAGATCGTAGCCGGTAAGGTTGGTCCAATCGACGTTATTCATACGGGGCTTTTTGGTTCGCTAAGCTCACAGGGTGACGCAAAAGAGCTCGCGGCTTTTATAGATCAAAAGTATTTTCAGAGTCTTTCGGGTTCGTTGATCGAAGATGTGGCGGCGTTTTTTAAGAAGTTTCCTGGACTCGGTCCGGAAGTCGCGATGCACCATTTTTCGATCCTTGCCAAAGCGAAGCTCGGTCGTGAAGAACACCAGGACCGCGGCATGCACGACGAGCGCGATCCCGAGTCGATGCTCATCGAGATGATCTCCGTTCACATGGCGAACGTCGCAGTGGGCGGCATTTCGACCTACATGAATCATCTCCTGTTCGACAATCCGCAGATCACTGAAGCCGAGCTTGCTAAATCGACGCGACAGTTTGTCGACGAGGAGTCGAAAGAGAAGCGAAACGCGTTTCAGGTTAGTTACAGTCTCATTCTCGGACACCATGCGAACGAGCACGAGCGCGAGATCCTCGAGCGTATGGGTACGATTCAAATCCATCACGGGTCGGCGGGGTCGAGCATGGTGGCGCGTTACATGGCGACGTTACACACATTCTCAGTCGTCGATTTCTTCATCGCCTCGCACATGGCGCTCGATGGTGCGCGACACTTCGGTGCGATTCATGACATGTCAGACTTCGTTCAGGAGCTCGAGCCGCTGACGTCTGAGCAGCGTAGTGAACGAATCAAAGAGAAGATGTTGACTGGTGGCCTCCCGACGTTTGGACATCCGGAGATCGCTGCGGCAGGCAGGGGCAATCAGGTGCAACAGGATCCACGGCCCGCGATCTATATCGATCCGGTGTTCAAGGCGATCGATGCTGGTCAGTTGAGTATCTCGGAACGGCAGCACGAGCGGCTGGCGATCGCGCGTTTGATTTATCTGACGGCGTTCGTGAATGGTGTGCTGAAGCCGGGAAGGGAAGACAGTCCACCGTTGCGACTCACTGCGAACACGGATTTTGGTGCGTGGTGTGTGCAGGAGGCGTTGGGAGTTGAAGAGCCGGATCGCACGCTGCTGACCTACATCTTCCGTGGATTTGGATGGATGATGGACGCGCGCGAGCAATTGCAGCAGAAGATGATCCGACCGGTGATTGCGCCCGATCCGAAGATCGTGCCGAAGTCGAGCGACGACCCGACGATCCCTGACCTGGTGGCGCGAGTTCACAAACGGCTGACGCAGGACGAGCCATTTAAGGCTCACTAAAAGCAGGTACACAAAAGGCACAAAAGAACAAAAGCCACAAAAATTTAAATTTGTGCTTTATGTACTTTTGTGCCTTTTGTGTACTACATTCCGATCCCTTTGAGGTGATAGCGCTCGGTGTCGTAGTAACGTTCGACATCTACAAGCGTCATCTTCCCCTGCACGTCTGAAAGATCCACGAGCGAGAAATCACACGCCGGAGCAATTCCGCGTGCCGAAACCATCGTCCCAAAATGTCCCTCAGCCACCGCCTCCGCCGCACACGCGCCAAACATCATCCCCATGATCCGATCGATCGGGCTGGGTGCTCCCCCACGTTGCGGATGCCCGAGCACGACCGCGCGTGATTCGTACGAGGTCTTCGCTGCGATCGTCTTCGCCAACACTTCACCAACGCCGCCGAGTCGCACGTGTCCAAACGCATCCCGCCGATCGTCCAGCGTCACAATCCCGTCACCTTCAGCACTCGCTCCTTCAGCAACTACGATCACGGAATAACGTGGACGCTGCGTTCCTCGATGCAAGGGATCGATTTCGCCGAGTCGCGCGCTGAGCAACTCGAAAACACGCTCGTATCGAAACGGATGTTCCGGGATTAGAATCATGTGCGCCTGGCCCGCAACTCCCGACCAGAGCGCGAGGTGTCCGGCGTGTCTGCCCATCACTTCGACCACCTGCACCCAACCATGCGAGCCGGCCGGCGTCCGCGATCGTTCGAGCACTTGCGTTATATTCCGCAGCGCCGTATCGAAACCGAGTGTGTAATCCGTCTCGGCGAGATCTTTATCGATCGTCTTCGGCACACCCACGACGCGCACGCCTTTTTGCGCGAGACCAGCCGCAACACCGAGCGTGTCTTCACCACCGCAGGCAACGAGCGCATCCAGTTTCAGTCGCTCGATGTTTTCGAGTACTTCGTGTGAACGATCAGTTGATCCCTCACCTTTAAAGGGATTCGTACGCGACGACCCGAGATTCGTCCCACCATCACGATCCCAACGGCGCACCGTCTCACGATTGAGCGGTAACGTATCAGGTAACGGATTCAAAAGGCTGCGCCAGCCATCGAATAACCCTATAACTTCAAGCCCGAGCTCCGAGCCACGATAAACTAAACCTTTAATAGCGGGGTTCAGACCCGGCGCATCACCGCCACCAGTCAAAACCCCAACACGCTTCGCTTCTGCCATCTTCTCGCTTTCACCTCATTCTTCTCTGTGCAACCGCTGTGTTCTCTGTGTCTCTGTGGTGATCTTTTTCGCACGAGTAAACCACAGAAACACAGAGAACACAGAGGTTGCACAGAGAAGAAAATTCATCTGCTTGCATCCTTGATCAAAACCACGTCGCTCGTGATCACGCCGCGCGAGGTCACGAGATTGCCGTCTTTCAACCAGCCAAACGCAAAGATCTTGCCTTCATCAAATTTGGTTAACTGCTTTGGTGCGCCGCCTTCGAACGGTTGTCCCCAAAGATTGTCGAAGCCGCCTGCATGGTCCACATAGACGAGATATTTCCCATCGAGACTCCAGTGCAACGGCGTGTCCCATTGAACCTGCACCGTCTCCGCAACGTCAAATATGTTGAATGTCGCATCACCTTCGAAATTGATCACCTTCAAACGCCAGCGCGAGTTTTGCTGTGCATCGTTGTACCAGAACGCGATCAATTTACCATCCGGCGAGACTGCCGGCCTGATCGCGATGCCGTCAGTAACTTTTTCAGGTGTGCCGCCGTCGATCGGGACGCGCCAGAGCGTGTAGGGATTGTTCGGATCGGAGTGCTGAAAGAAGATCCATTTGCCGTCGGGAGAAAAAGTGGGCCACGTGCTTTCAGTCTCTTCGAACGTCAATTGCTTCGGACTACTACCGTCGCGATTGATTCTCCAAACCTGAAAGACACCGGTGCGGTTCGAATGAAAGACGATGTAGCGATTGTCAGGCGAAACAACGGGCGCATAATTTCGACCGCCCGCCGACGTTAGCGGACGTTCATCGCCGCCGGTTGATGCGATCTCGAAAATGTCAGCGATGCCGCTCGCATCAGACGCATAAAGAATCTTGTCGTCAGGCGCGATCGAGAGATCGTAATAACGGCTTGTGCCGGAACCGATCGGAGTTGGTTTCGACTCATTTGGACGAAGCTGCCACAAGCGCGAGAGAGTTTGCGTTTGCACCGTGATGAGCGCGCTGCCGTCCGCGCGCAAACTCAGTTCGCGGTAATCGCTGAGATCGTTTGTGAGCGTCCGTTGTGATCCATCTCGAAAGAGCTGCCAGATTTGTATGAATGACGCGCCGTGAGCTTTCCCTAACAAGATCACGCCACTGCCGTCCGGGTTTACTGTGATACGTCCAAGCTCGTCAAATTTTTGCGGCGCGAGAGGAATCTTGCGCTCGGCCCCGCTCGTCAAATTTTTCTCATAAAGTGTTACTGAGTAATTTGAAGACGTATCGCCGGTGTATGACGGATTCGAGCTGACGTTCGGCAGCATCAGTGTTTGATTGTCTGCGGTCCATTCGGGTCGCGACAGCGGATCCCAACCGAACCGCTGTGGCCATTTGCGCGTGCCGGCAACCTGCTCGCCACTGCCATCAGCGTTGGCCACGATCAGTGAATCAGTTTGCGCCTCGCGATCAAAACGAATGAACGCGATGCGCTTGCGATCGTGCGAGAGCGCAGGTAAACCTGCTTGCAACTCGAGCTTCATCGCCGCCGCGCCGATGCCGAGTACCGGCAGACGGAAGATCTGGGTCGCGTCGTTGCGCCCGGATTCTGCATAACCAAAATAGACGTAGTTGTTATCGGGCGAGAAAGCGACGCCGAGATATCGCCCCTCGCGCGGAGCGATAAGCTGAGCGTTGCTATTGATGTCGACCTGCCGCAGCCAAAGGCTTTCTCTTCCACTCTCGCCTGTTACATAAGTGACGTATTTGCCGTCAGGCGAGAGCGCGCCCATCAGAGCGTTTCCGTTCGTCGTCAGTTTCGTGACTTCGACGCGTTCAAACGGCACGCGCAGCTTCGTCTCCGTGCGCGCCTTCATCTTGTAAAAACCGTAACCCGCGAGAGCGAGAACGATCGCAGCGAGGGCAGCGAGTCCGATCCACGCGCGACTACGAGCCGGTTTGTAGATCGTCGTGCGCGCTTGCTTAAGCTCATCAGTCTCGACTTTTCGATCGCGTGTTGAGGCGCGTGCATAGTCGCTCGCGCCGGTTGCCGGCATGATCGAGCGGTCCAGCGTCGAATTCATTTCCAACTCTCGACGCAAACTGCGCAGATCGATCGCAAGCTCCTTCACGATCTGGTAGCGCTCGTTTCTGTCTTTACGCAGTGCTTTCTTGACGATGCGTTCCAACTCGGGCGGCGCGCCTTCGACGTGTTGAGAAATCGGCGGCTGGTCTCGCTCGACGATCGCAACGACGACATCGGTTGGAGTCTCGCCTGTAAACGGAGCGCGGCCGGAAGCCATCTCGTAAAGCACGACGCCGAGTCCCCAGATGTCTGTGCGCTCGTCGACAGCGACACCACGCGCCTGTTCCGGCGACATGTAAGCAGCGGTTCCGATCACGACGCCGGGCGTTGAGTGAAACAAGAGCGTCGGCATCGTTGTGGTCGTCGCGCTTTTGTGTCGTTCGGTGAGTTTGGCGAGTCCGAAGTCGAGGATCTTCACGTAGCCTTCGGGACGGATGATGATGTTCTCGGGTTTGATGTCGCGATGGACGATGCCTGCTTCGTGCGCGGCTATGAGACCTTCGGCGACCTGGATCGCGATGTCGAGTACGTCGCCGAGTTTCATCGCCTGGTTGCGAATACGATCGCGCAACGTCACGCCTTCGACGTACTCCATCGCGATGAATGGGCGTCCGTCGTCTGTTTCGCCGATCTCATGGACCACGCAGACGTTTGGGTGACTCAATCGCGATGCGGCTCGTGCTTCCTGTGTGAAGCGACGCAGGCGCTCCGGATCTTTACTGACGAACGTTGGCAGCACTTTTAGCGCGACGCGACGGCCGAGGATCGTGTCGGTTGCGAGATAGACTTCGCCCATCCCGCCTTCGCCGATGAGGTTCACGATCTGGTAGTGCTTGAGGCGTTGTCCGGGCGTGAGTTTTTGTTCGAGATCGGCGTGTGCAACGGCGGGCGATTCCATGAAGCTACCGGCAACTTCGTACGAACGGAGCAGCGACTCAACTTCCTCGCGCACCTCGGCGTCGCCGTCACAGGCGCGATCGAGAAATGCCGCTCTTTCATCGCCCTGACGCTCAAGCGCGCCCTCGAATATTTCCTTCACACGTTGCCAGTTCATCTATGCATACGAGATGCAACTTGAATCAAACCGCGGGTGGCCACGGAGGGCCACCCCTACAGTTGTAGTCCACCACGCCACTTCAGTTAATTGCGCCAGATGAGAAACAACTGTAGGGGTGGCTC
>DATFDT010000015.1:0-7809 GCA_035251975.1 Pyrinomonadaceae bacterium
CTCTTCCTGACTTGTTCTCGTCCTCAGTTGTTCATTCCATTTTAAGTCTCTTGAAGAAGAACGACTGTTGAAAAAGAACAAGTCAGGAAGAGGGGCTTGCCCCCGCTGAATCCTGTATCATGCTCCGCAGTCATGCTCTACTTGTCCCAGGTTTTGGGCCGGCCGATACGCGACCTCGAAGGCTTACGTGTGGCCACGGTCAAAGACGTGATCGTGCGTCTCGGCGACGATGATCATCCTCCCGTGACTGGTCTCGTCGCGCGTTATCGTCGCCGCGATTTCTTCCTCTCACGCTGGCGCATCACGCAGTTGAATCAAAACGGCGTGCGCCTCAATTCAGACATTCTTGATCTTCGTCCATTTGTGCGTCGCGAAAGTGAAGTCCTGCTCGCGCGTGATGTGCTCGACAAACAACTGATCGACGTCGATGGTAAACGAGTCGTTCGGGTTAACGACGTTCAGATCATCGAAGCTGCGGGTGAGTGGCGTGTGACTGGCGCAGACGTGAGTCTCCAGGGCTTGTGGCGACGACTCGCACCCGCCGGTTTTGCAGGCTCGCGAAAACCGGTTGAAGTTCTGGACTGGGCCGACGTCGGATATCTCGCGACCGACGCCGCCACCGTGCAGTTAAAATCATCGAGCGATAAACTCGCGCGCCTTCACCCGGTCGAGATCGCACGTCTCGCCGAAGCACTCTCGTACCATCACGGTTCGGAAGTCGTCGAAGCGCTCGACGACGAGACGGCAGCCGAAACACTCGAAGAGATGCCGGCCGAGAGCCAGGCGCGAATACTCGGCGACATGGACCAGGAGCGCGCCGCCGACATTCTCGAGTGGATGTCGCCCGACGAAGCTGCGGACGTGCTCGGCGATCTTCCCGAAGAGAAAGCCGAAGAGCTGCTCGGTCTGATGGAACACGACGAGCAGGCTGACGTTGCTGAGCTGCTTCCTTATGAAGACGACACAGCCGGCGGATTAATGACGACGGAGTTCGTCACCCTCCCGCGCGCGCTCACTGTTGGTGAAGCACTCGCACGACTGCGCGAAATGGCCGAGACGCCAAACATGATCTACTACCTCTACGTCGTCGAGGATGAAGGATCGTGGAAACTCGTAGGCGTGATCGCATTGCGAAGCTTGATCCTCGCGGATCCGTCAATGCCACTCGAAAGCGTGATGCGAACGGAGTTTCAACGAGCGGAGCCGGAGGAGCCCGCGAAGGAAGTCGCGCAGCGGATTGCTGAATATAACCTGCTGGCGCTTCCCGTGATCGACGAGTCAGGAGATATACTCGGCATCATCACGGTAGACGACGCGATGGAGATCCTGTTGCCAAAAGACTGGCGACAACGCTTACCCCGATTATTTGGGTAGAAATCCGTTGCTAAATCCGTGAAATCCGTGGCTAAAAGATTGTGTTACAAATGAAGGACGGTGAACCCCCGAGTGTCAGAATCGCGAGCAGCGGTGCGAGCTGCCGGACGGCGTTTAATGCGTCGCGGAGCTCAGGGTGTGCGTCGAACGGTGGCGCGCCGCAGTCGCCTGCTCGCTTACATCGCCATCCTCGGCCCGGGAATGATCACCGCAAATGCCGGCAATGACGCCGGTGGTATCGCCACATTCGCTTCGGTCGGCGCCGATTTCGGTTATTCACTTCTCTGGATCCTAATTCCCATCACCATCAGTCTCGGTATCGTGCAGGAAATGTGTGCTCGCATGGGCGCGGTCACCGGCAAAGGTCTCGCCGATCTAATCCGCGAACGTTTCGGTGTGCGCTGGACGGCGCTGATCATGCTCGCGCTGCTGGTCGCGAATGCAGGTGTGACGGTTTCGGAGTTCGTCGGCATCGCCGCGGCGTCTGAGCTCTTCGGCTTGTCGCACTACGTCTCCGTGCCGGTCGTGGCGATCCTCGTCTGGTTTCTCATCGTGAAGGGTTCTTATAAAAGAGTCGAGCGTGTCTTTTTATTAATGTCGCTCGTGTTTCTGGGCTATATCGTTTCCGCGTTTCTCTCGCGACCGGATTGGGGCGCGGTTGCAGTTGGGCTTGTACGTCCTGAGTTCAAGTTTGAACACGCGTTTCTGTTCACGTTTGTCGCAGTTATCGGAACTACGATCTCACCGTACATGCAGGTCTACGTTCAGTCGTCAGTCGTCGAAAAAGGAGTGACGACAGAAGACTACTTCAAGACGAAACTGGACGTGTGGATGGGGACGATCTTCGCGATCTTGATCGTGTTCTTCATCGTCGTCTCAACCGCCGCGACGCTTCACAAAGCAGGCATCCAGGTAACAAGCGCGGCCGACGCCGCTCACGCCCTGCGGCCACTCGCCGGTCGATACGCGCAAACGCTTTTCGGTATCGGACTGCTCGGAGCGTCGATGCTGGCCGCGGGCGTGTTGCCCCTCGCGACGGCGTACTCGATCAGCGAGGCACTTGGCTTTGAAAAAGGAGTCTCGCGCAGTTTTCGTGAAGCGCCGATCTTCCTGGGAACGTTTACTTTTCTGATCGCCGTGGGCGCATTGATCGCGATCGTGCCGAACCTGCCGCTAATCCGCGTCTTGCTGGTGACGCAGGTGATCAATGGCTTGCTGTTGCCGGTTGTATTGTTTGCGGTGCTGAAACTCGTGAACGATCGCGAGCTGATGGGCCGGCACGTAAACGGGCCGCTCTATAATATTGCCGCGTGGCTGACCGCAATTCTCGTGACGATTCTCTCGCTCCTCTTTATACTAATCAGTCTGTTTCCGGCGTTGTTTGGCCACAAATGAACTCGGATGACACGGATGGCTCGTCCTCGTTCTACTAACAAGTTGATTCTCTTCCTCGCGGCCTCGGCAGCCGCGCTGCTCGCCGCGTACCTGTTCTGGTCGTTCGCTGCTGACATCAAAGCGCTGCTCGAACACCGGATGGGCGCGAGCCCCTCACCGTCAGCCGACACGATAATTAAAGTAGTCAAGCTGTTCTTCATTGGGATCATCGGCTATCTATTCGTACGCGCGCTAAATTCACTCTTTTTCAGTCTCGCGTACCAGCTAAAACGAATTGACGCGCCCACGCTCATTCGCAACATCTTCACGATCGTCGCGTTCACGATCCTGTTTCTGATCGCGTTCACGTTTATCTTTCCGGACGTGAACCTCGGCGCGCTGTTCACGACTTCTGCGATCTTCGGCGTGATCCTCGGACTTGCATTACAGGACACGCTGGGCAACTTCTTCGCCGGAATTTCTTTGCAGGCAGACCGGCCGTTTCAGGTCGGCGACGTGATAACGGTGGGTGCGCAAAGGCACACGGGCGTCGTCGAGGAGATCAGTTGGCGCGCTATAAAGATAAGGACGTTCACGAACCACGTCGTTCTGATCGCCAATAGCAACGCGGCTAAGGAACCGATCGAGGTTTGCCCGCGCGGTAACCTGAACGCCCGGATCGTCCTCTTTAATACTCTCTACACGGATTCACCTGCGAAGACTATTCACGTCGTGCGTGAGGCAGTGCGCGAAGCCGATAACGTGTCCGACAAGGTAGCGCCGATCGTCCGTATCAGGAACCTCGGCGATAACGGTGTCGATTACGAGGTGAAATACTGGCTTGTGGACTACGCCAAATACAACGACACAGACGCCCTTGTGCGGCAAAGGATCTGGTACGCGTTTCGTCGCGCTGGCTTGAACTTCGCGTTTCCCACACGGACCTTATTCGTCGAAAGGTCCAGCCGCGCGGCTCAGCGAGACGGCGATGGCGGCGCGATTGTGGAACGGCTGTCGGCAGTCGATATTTTTGCGCCGTTGTCGGCGGACGAGACCTCGATGCTTGCGCAAGCGGCAGTCAGACACGTGTTTGCACCCGGCGAGACTGTGATCCGGGCCGGCGACCCGGGGTCGTCGATGTTCGTTGTTCATAAAGGACGAGTGCGGGTCCAGGTTAGCGAAAATGGACGCCCGCGGACCGTTGCCACCCTGAATGAAGGCGACTTCTTCGGTGAGATGGCCTTATTTACTGGCGAGCCGCGGACGGCCAATGTGCTCGCGCTCGAAGAGACCGAGGTCCTCGAGATCGGCCACGCTGCGATGAAGCGAGTGTTCGACACGAACCCGGATCTGGTCGAATCCCTCAGTTTCATCATGGCCGAACGCCGCCAGGGCCTCGCCTCCCAAACCGACGACTCCGCCACCAGCACCCACTCCTCCGCCGGCATCCTCTCCGCCATCAAGCGCTTCTTCGGGATCTAGCCGCAAAAAGGCATAAGAAGCACAAAAGAGAAGGCTGTCATTGAATTTAGCAGCCAACTTCTATCAGAACTTTTGTGCTTTTTGTGCCTTTTTGCGGCTAAATTCATTACTTGACAGAACAAGACTCAACCTTTATTATGACGCCACGCTCAGCTAGCAAGCCGGGCTCACACAACAAGGAATAATAGGAGGAGGAAAGTTAGACCATGACTGTTGTTCGTTATGACCCGTTCCGCGACCTGCGGACGTTACAGGAAGAAGTGAATCGCCTGTTCTCGACCAATCTAACCCGCGCGTTCGGCGACGAGGGCATTGGCCGTGGCGCATGGGCGCCCAGCGTTGACATCTATGAGAACAAGGACCAGATCGTGCTCGAGGCCGAGCTTCCTGGAATGAGACAGGAAGATTTCGATCTCTCCATTGAGAACAATGTCATTACCCTCCGCGGTGAGCGAAAGTTTGAAAAGACGGATGAGACTGACAACTACCATCGAGTCGAACGCTCGTATGGTGCTTTCACACGTTCTTTCACTTTGCCGCAAACAGTTTCCGCTGAGGGAGCAACTGCCGAGTACAACAACGGCGTCCTGCGCGTGACGTTGCCGAAACGAGAAGAGACGAAGGCCCGTCGCATTCAGGTGACCGGAACAGACCCGGGCGCCACGCCGAAAACGATCGAGACGACCGCCGACACCGGAAAAGCCGCCAGTGGCGGGCGCTAAAGCTTTGAGGGATCGGTAAAACGCGAGCGGGCTCGTCGCAGTTTGGGATGCGGATTTCGAGCCCGTTCGATTCATTTAGACGGCTTTGTACAGGGGTAGTTTTTGACAGGATTTACAAGATTTCAAGATTTACATGTTAATCCTGAAAATCATGTAAATCCGGTAAGCGATTGACGTAATCATTATGCGTTTAGATAAGTTCACACTACGCGGACAGGAAGCAATCCAATCCGCTATCGAGCTGGCGGAACGTAACCAGCACCAGCAGGTTGAGCCGGAGCATCTGCTCGTCGTGATGCTCGAACAACCGGAAGGCATTGTCAGACCAATACTCGGCAAGCTCGGCGCGAATGTCGCTGTCATTCTTAACGACACGCAGGCGGCCGTGGCTCGCTTTCCACGTGTGCAGGGCGGCCAGCAGTATTTCAGCTCGCGCATAACGCAACTCTTCACCGCGGCACAAAAGCTAGCGGATCAGATGCAGGACGAGTTCATCTCGACCGAGCACCTTCTGCTGGCGATCGTTGAAGAGAAAGACGGCGACGCAGGCAAGATCCTGCGGCAACATGGCGTCACGCGAGAAGATCTGTTCAAAGTGATCGAGCAGATGCGCGGCGGCACGCGGATCACCGATCAGAACGCCGAACAGAATTACCAGGCGCTTTCGAAATACGCGCGCGACCTGACCGAAGCCGCACGCAAAGGAAAACTCGATCCAGTCATCGGTCGTGACGACGAGATTCGTCGCACGATCCAGGTCCTTTCACGTCGGACCAAGAACAATCCAGTTTTGATTGGCGAGCCGGGCGTCGGTAAGACAGCGATCGTCGAAGGTCTTGCACAGCGCATCGTCTCCGGCGACGTGCCTGAGACACTGCGTAACAAGCGACTCGTCGCACTCGATCTCGGCTCGATGCTCGCCGGTGCGAAGTATCGTGGCGAGTTTGAAGATCGCTTGAAATCTGTTCTGAAAGAGATCGAGAACGCGCAGGGCCAGATAATTCTATTTATTGACGAGCTGCACACACTCGTCGGCGCGGGGGCTGCCGAAGGCGCGATCGACGCGTCGAACATGTTGAAGCCTGCGCTGGCGCGTGGTGAGCTGCGTTGCGTTGGCGCCACCACACTCGCTGAATACCAAAAACACATCGAGAAAGACGCGGCGCTCGAACGTCGCTTCCAACAGGTTTACGTCGGTGAGCCGACTGTCGAAGACACGATCGCGATCCTGCGCGGTTTGAAAGAACGTTACGAAGTCCATCACGGCGTTCGTATCAAAGACTCGGCCATCGTCGCCGCCGCCACGCTTTCAAATCGTTACATCACAGACAGGTTTCTGCCTGACAAAGCGATCGACCTAATAGATGAATCGGCATCGCGTCTGCGCATCGAGATCGATTCACTACCGCAGGAGATCGATCAACTCGAACGCGAGATCATCCAACTCGAGATCGAGCGCCAGGCGTTGCAACGAGAAGAAGACGAGAAGTCGAAAGCGCGCTTGCGTGAGATCGAGCAGCGCATCGCCGACCTGAAGGAAACTTCGGCGGGAATGAAAGCCAAGTGGCAGTCTGAAAAAGAAGCGATCGATCACATTCGCGCTGCGAAGGCCGAGCTCGAACAGCTCCGCTTCCAGCTCGATCAGGCACGCAACAACGGTGAGCTCGGACGAGCTTCAGAGATTCAGTACGGCAAGATCCCCGAGCTCGAGCAAAGGCTCAAAGTCGACCAGGACAAACTCGCGAACTTTCAGCAGGACGGTGTCATGCTGAAGGAAGAAGTTGACGAAGAAGACGTCGCTGGAATCGTCGCCAAGTGGACCGGCATTCCCGTCACGCGAATGCTTGAAGGCGAGATGCAGAAGCTCGTCACGATGGAAGACCGACTCAGCAATCGCGTAATCGGTCAGGAAGAAGCACTCGCGGCAGTCGCAAACGCTGTCAGGCGTGCGCGCGCGGGCTTGCAGGATCCGAATCGTCCGATCGGTTCGTTCATCTTTCTTGGTCCAACCGGTGTTGGTAAGACTGAAACCGCTCGCGCGCTCGCGGAATTCATGTTCGACGATGAGCGAGCGATGGTCCGGCTCGACATGTCAGAGTACATGGAGAAGCACGCTGTCGCGCGCATGATCGGAGCACCGCCGGGATACGTTGGTTACGACGAAGGTGGACAGCTTACGGAAGCAGTTCGTCGCCGCCCGTATTCAGTCATTCTCTTCGATGAGATCGAGAAGGCGCATCCGGATGTTTTCAACGTCCTGCTTCAGATTCTCGACGACGGCAGACTGACGGATTCGAAAGGTCGAACAGTAGATTTCAAGAATACCGTTTTGATCATGACTTCAAACCTCGGCTCGCGTGAGATCCAGGCGGCTGAGGGTGATGAGAAGCAAGTGCGTGAAGCTGTCACTCAGGAGCTGCGGTTGCATTTCAAACCGGAGTTTCTGAATCGTATCGACGACATCGTCGTCTTCCACCAGCTCTCGCGCGAACAGATCGGCAAGATCATCGACGTGCAACTCGAGCGTCTGACGGCAATGTTGCAAGAGCGCAACGTGATGCTCGTGTTGGAGCCGTCGGCGAAAGAGCTTTTGATGCGCGAAGGTTACGACCCGACGTACGGTGCTCGACCATTGAAGCGCGCGATTCAGTCGCTGATTCAGAACCCGCTCGCGGTGAAGCTCTTGCAGGGAGAGATTCTGCCTGGGCAAACCGTTAGAGTGTCAGCGAATGGCGACGTGATGGAGTTTAAGACTGACGCGGCGTTTGCGACCGCTTGAGGAGCTTTGAAAACATGTCACAACAGTGGAACCCTTTGCAGGATCTGGTGATGCTGCAAGATCGAATGAACAGGCTTT
>DATFDT010000016.1:0-3944 GCA_035251975.1 Pyrinomonadaceae bacterium
AACTTGTTCGACATCATCGCGGTTTGGCCAGTAGCATCGACAACGACTTTCGCGAAGAACTTCTCGCGCGTGCCGTCCTGCATCTGCACTTCGACACCAACCGCCTGATCACCTTCGAACAACACCTGCTTCACCAGAACACCCTGATGAACCGTTACACCCTGCTCGGCCGCGTGATCAATTAGCAGGTGATCAAACTGCGCGCGCGTGATCTGCCACGTGACCGCACTCTCGTGATGCACGGCTTCAAAAAAGTAAAACGGTCGCGACTCTTTGCCCGCGGAATTCGCAAACTGCACACTGTACTTTCGCACAAACGGACTTGCCTTCAATTTTTCGAGTACGCCCAAACGGCGAAAGGTCCAGTAAGTGTCAGTCATCAACGATTCGCCGATGTGATGACGCGGAAAGATTTCTTTTTCGAAAAGGATTACTTTGCGCCCTTCGCGCGCGAGAATGCCGGCAACAGTGCTCCCTGCGGGTCCACCACCCATTACGATGACGTCGAAATTATTATTGGTATTCATGCGTAGCGTACTGTTCTCAGTTCAGGTTCAAAAAAATCGATCAGAAAATGATCCACTTGCAAAAGACCGTCACGCGTCAGCGCGATCGTCCCATTGTGACGTTCGAGCACTCGCTTTTCTTCCAACTCTTCATACACCGAACGAAACTCGTTCCAAACATCGACACCATACTTCTTCTGAAAGTAACCGGTGTCGATCGCGCCGGTCTTCAATTGCAAGACCATCTCGCGAATTAGTCTCTGTTTTGGAGTCAGTGAAACGGCCCGCAGAAGGGGCAAGCGGTCCTCGTTAAGGATGCGCACGTACTCTTCGAAGTTGTGCGCGTTCTGGAAATTGACGCCGCCGAAATGCGAAAACGACGATACACCGATGCCGATCATATCGCCGCCATGCCAGAGCGCGTCGCGGTAAATGAAGCGACACGTCTTTTTCTTCGTCGCAACGATGTCGGTGCCCGCGATTTCGTAGTCGTACGCAAGAAATTGTTCGAAGGCGTAGTTGAGCCAGCGGCGTTTCGTGTCCCAGCCGGCAATCGGCGAAGTAGCGCCCTTCTTCAAAATGTCCTGCGAGATGACGGTGTTGTACGGCAGCTCCATCTGGTAGATCGTGACGGAGTCAGGTTGAAGCTCAATCGCACGGCGCACGGCTTCACGCCACTTCTCTTCCGTCTCACCAACCATACCCGCGATGAGATCGATATTAATCTGCGGAAAGTCGACTTCGCGCGCCCACTGGTAAGCACGATAGATTTCAGGCGACAAATGCGCGCGACCATTTGCAGCGAGGATCTCGTCGTCGAAGTGTTCGATGCCGAGGCTCAATCTTGTCACGCCGATGGATTTGAGCGTTTCGAGTTTTGCTTTCTGAATCGTGCCAGGCTCACACTCGAACGTGACTTCTTCGGCGTCCTGCCAGCTCACGTGTCGATTCAGACCATCGACGAGATACCGCAACTGCTTCTCGCTGATGTACGACGGTGTGCCGCCGCCGAAGTATGCAAACCGAAGTTTGCGTCCCTGAAACGCGGGCATGCGGCTGTAGAGCTCGTTCTCTTTGATCAGCGCATCGAGGTAGACCTCGATCTCAGACGCGTTTTTGTCGGTGTAGACTTTGAAGTAACAGAACAGGCAGCGCTTCCGGCAGAACGGAATGTGAATGTAGAGACCTAGCGGATCGTCGACGCGCGGCGGTTGGTTGAGCGCGTCGAGCGCTTCGGCGACAAGCTCGGGCTTCCACTGGGAGAACGGCGGATAGTTCGAGACAAAATAATTCCCTACTTCTGTTCTGGGTTGGGCGATATCTATCGTCATAAAACCAGTCAAGTTAGCATCAATGCTGCGCTGGAGCAATTCTCTGTGCAACCTCTGTGCTCTCTGTGTCTCTGTGGTTGCATTTGTCCTCGATAAGATCACCACAGAGGCACAGAAAACACAGAGGTTGCACAGAGAAGAAAGATATTACGCGCTGGTCCGAAACTAGGTTGCGCTATTGTCAACCGGCGTTGTATAGAATGTCGATGCCGCCTCGACGTGGATTCAGTTTCTCGGACATTCGCCACTATTTACCGTATTTCCTGATGCTGGTCGTGTTTGTGGGTGGGGTCTGGCTGATCCTCAACAGCGGCGCTCACCTCCAACCCGCGAACGCGATCGCAACGGCTCCAGCAACCGCGGCCGCGTCACCGGCCCACATCCTTTGGGAAAACTTCCGAACATCGGTCAGCATTCTGCTCACGCAGATCATCGTGATTTTAATTCTCGCGGCGGTGTTTCGGAGACTATTTCGATCGATACACCAGCCGCCGGTGATGGGTGAGATGGTCGCAGGCATCGTGCTCGGTCCGTCAGTGCTCGGACTGATTTCTCCAGAGACGATGACGTTTCTCTTTCCCGCATCGTCACTCGAAACACTGCGACTGCTCAGCCAGATCGGCGTCGTGCTGTTCATGTTCACAGTCGGCATGGAAGTGAACATGCAGCATGTGCGAGAAAAAGGATCGGCGGCAGTGATGATCAGTCATGCGAGCATCATCGTGCCTTTCCTGCTCGGCTCGGCGCTCTCACTTTTTCTTTATCGCGATCTCGCACCGGCAGGAACCTCTTTCAACGCGTTTGCGTTATTCATCGGTGTTGCGATGAGCATCACTGCCTTTCCGGTGCTCGCACGAATTCTTGAAGATCGCAATTTGACGCATACAGCACTCGGATCGATCGCGCTCACGTGTGCGGCAGTTGATGACGTTACAGCCTGGTGCATTCTGGCGCTCGTGATCGCACTCGTGAAATCAACCGGTGTCGCGAGCTCCGGGCTCACGGTAGGCTTAACACTCGTGTTTGCGGTAGCGATGATTCTATTAGTGCGACCGCAACTGGCGCGGGTAATCAAAGAGCCGGATTCGCAGCAACACCGGCGTCGTTTGATTCCGATTATTCTCGCGTTCGTTCTCGGTTGTGCACTGATCACAGAGACGATCGGCATTCATGCGTTGTTCGGTGCGTTCATTGCGGGCGTTGTAATGCCGCCTTCTACCGAATTTCGGATCTTTCTCAAAGACAAGCTCGAGGCGTTCGGCTCGTACGCATTGCTGCCGTTGTTCTTCGCGTTCACGGGATTGCGCACGCAGGTTAGTCTTCTCAACGACTGGCAAACGTGGGCGATCTGCGGCGTGATTATTCTGGTCGCGATCGCGGGCAAGCTCGGTGGCAGTATGTTGATGAGTCGTTGGACCGGCATGAGCTGGACGCAGTCGTTTTCGATTGGTGTGTTGATGAACACGAGAGGATTAGTTGAGCTCGTAGTGCTCAATATCGGTTATGATCTCGGTATTCTGTCGGGACGAATTTTCGCAATGATGGTGTTGATGGCGCTGGTGACGACGTTTATGACCGGGCCACTCCTAAGTCTGGTTAAGAAATGAAAGGAGATCGAAAATGGCAAGAACTCTATTGATAACCGCGGCAATTTTTGTACTGTCAGTGATCGCGCTGGCGGCAGCGAAACCAAATTACAGTGGCACGTGGACGATGGATCGCGCGCGCAGCTTCGGTCTTCCGCCGGACATGAATCAAACGCTCACCATCACGCAAAAAGAAGATCGGATCGAGCTCGAGACGAAGCTCATTCAGCCGAACAATGAGCGCACGGTGAAGGATACTTACGTGCTTGATGGTAAGGAGTATGATTTCACGCCTCCGGTACCTCCGAATCAACCACCAGCCACCGGCAAACGTTCAGCAGTCTGGCTGCCGGGTGACAGGGGCATTCAGGTGACTGACGTGACGACTGCGGAAACGCCGAAGGGTCCGGTGAAAACTCAGACCGTGAGGAAGTGGACCATCTCCGGCCAGGGCGAGCTCGTGATCGACATGTACGTAGATAATCCCAATATCTCGTACGAAGCCAAACGCATCTTCATTA
>DATFDT010000017.1:0-15208 GCA_035251975.1 Pyrinomonadaceae bacterium
CCCTCCGTGGCCACCCGTTCGCTGGAAATGCGTGTTGTAAAAAGACGGGTGGCCACGGAGGGCCACCCCTACAGTTGTGGCTAAAATGCTCAAGAGACATGCTCGGCTGCTGGTTATCGTTTTGCTTATGGTCCAGACCACAAGCGCACACGAAGGGCCGCCGTTTCCTTTATTCGTAGATCAGAAGGTCGATCGTTACGTTGTTTCACTGTGGACTGATCCGGATGTTGGCGATGCGCTGTTCTTTGTGATCGTCAGTGCTCCGGCTCAGCTTCCGCCAGACTTACAGGTGCAAATCGGCGTGCAGCCTGCTAGCGGCCGATTGCCGGAAGCGTTTTATGCCGGCACACGTGAGAGCGTTTCAGGCCAGGTCCAATATCGTGCTCTCGTACACTTTGACGCCGAAGAACTCTGGCGCGTTCGTGTCCGCCTGCAAAGCTCGGAAGGTACCACGGAAACAATCACAACAGTCGAAGCCACACCACCGGGTTACGGTCGCTGGGATCTTCTGGTTTATCTCTTACCGTTTCTGGCGGTCGGAGTCTTGTGGGCGCTGGCCATGATCAGGAAGACAAAACGGCGAACTGGAGAAAAACATGCCTAAGAATCGACGCAAACTCATGTGGCTCTCACTGCTGGTGCTTATCGCGATCGTCATCGCGATCGTGTTGACGCCAGTCTTTCTGATCATGCCGTTCAAGGCCCAAACGTCGCGCATCCTGGAAGTGTCTTACTTGATGCGTCGCTGGTCGCCAATCGTGACAGTGCTCGCGTCACTGTTGATTCTCACACTAACGGTCAGGCTGTGGCTCGGCGGTCGCTGGTGGAGCCGGATCTTCCTCGTGCTGCTGCTCGTGCCGGTACTTGCGGCGACGTGGCTTGCGCGCCAGAACCATTTCGAGTGGATGTTCAATCCGCTACCAAATCCCGCCTACGCGAAAGTGGCCGACGTCACGTTCATAAATGACGACGATCGAGTGTTATCCGTCACGCTCGGGAATGAATCGGTTGCGTATCCGATTCGACTGATGGGCTATCACCACGTCGTGCAGGACACCGTTGGTGGCACGCCGATCGTGGCGACTTATTGAACGCTCTGTCACACCGGTCTGGTGTGGGAATCAACTGTCGACGGAAGGGTGCTGCATTTTCATCTCGCAGGCATCAACAACCAGAACTTCATCATGCGCGATGAGGAGACCGGAAGCTGGTGGCAACAGGTCACCGGCAAAGCGATCCATGGTCCATTACAGGGACACCAGCTTAAGAGTGTCTTTCACGATGAGGTCTCGTTTGCAATCTGGAAGAGTGAGCAGCCGCAGGGTCGAGTATTGAAACCTGAGGAACGCATTGTTACCGCGAACAGGTATGAAAAAGCCAACTGGGAAGAGCAAGTGGGAAAAATGCGCGTGGTGGAAGGAACTGATGTCGACAAACGCCTCGAGCCGCGCACGCTCGTGATGGGTGTCACTGTCGATGGGAAATCAGTGGCGTATCCGTTGTCGTTGTTACAGAAGCAGAGCCCGATCATCGATATGGTTGGATCGACGGCGATCGTGATCGCGTTGGGTGAGGATCGTCGATCTGTGCGCGCGTTTGAACGGACAGTTGATGGGCGGCGGTTGGAGTTCTTTCAAAAGACGGAAGGCGGCGGCTTTCAACTGATCGATGCCGAGACTGGCAGCACGTGGACCTTCGAAGGCAAGGCAATTGCGGGATCGCTGGCGGGAAAACAGTTGAAGAAAGTCTTCGTGCTCGAAGATTACTGGTTCGATTGGCGCCTCTATCATCCCGACACACGAATCTACGACCTCAAATAGAGCCACAAAAGAAGCGCAGAAAGAGTTCAGCCGGCTTTGCCCGAAAAGTCTGATTTCTCTGTGCTACCTCTGTGTTCTGTGTGTCTCTGTGGTTGTTTTTCCTAAGCAATCGTTAACCACGGAGCCACAGAGGTGACACAGAGAAGAGCATGTCCTCCGACTTTTCGGGCAAAGCTAGTTCAGCAGTTCAGCCACAAAAAGGCACAAAAAGCGCAAGAGTTGCGGAAGACTATTTCGGGCTTTTTGTGCTTTTTTGTAGATATGCAAGCGATTGCAACGGCTGAGCTGTCGTCCGGTATCTCGCACGACAAAGTGCTCGTAATCTTCGGCGGGTTGCTGCTCGTCATGTTGCTTGCGGCGCTCGATTCAACGATCGTCGCCACTGCGCTGCCAACGATTGTCAACGAGCTCGGCGGCCTGGCCCATCTCTCATGGGTCGTCACGGCGTATCTTCTCGCGCAAACAATCGTCACTCCGATTTATGGCAAGCTCGGTGATCTCTACGGGCGCAAGCGGGTGCTTCAGTTTGCGATCGTGCTGTTTCTGATCGGCTCGGCGCTGTGCGGGCTGAGTCAAAGCATGATGCACCTGATCTTGTTTCGGGCGATCCAGGGACTCGGCGGCGGCGGACTCATGGTCACGACTCAAGCCGTAGTTGGCGACATCATTCCGCCCAGGGAGCGCGGACGTTACCAGGGCATCTTCGGCGCTGCGTTCGGTGTTGCTTCGATTGCGGGTCCGCTTCTAGGTGGATACTTCACGAGCAATCTCACCTGGCGCTGGATCTTTTACATCAACTTGCCACTCGGAATTCTCGCGCTGGTTGTTTTGGCTGCGACATTGCCGGCGCAAAGTTCATTCGTGCGACATGCGGTCGATTATGTTGGCGCGGGTCTGCTCGCGCTTTCCCTCGCGGCGCTGATCCTTCTAACGGATCTCGGTGGCGTTGTTTATGCGTGGGCGTCGCCCATCATGATCGCGCTTATCGTTGTAGCGGTTGTCGGTTTGATCTTGTTCAGTTTTGTCGAACGACGTGCCGAGGAGCCGATTCTTCCGTTGAGACTATTTCGCATTAGAGATGTGTGGGTCACTTCGGCGGTCGGATTGATTATCGGTTTCGCGTTGCTCGGCTCAGTAACTTACCTGCCGCTGTTTCTTCAGATCGTGAAGGGGTTGAGCCCGACGGCTTCCGGCCTGTGGATGATTCCGCTCATGGGCGGCACGCTCACAATGTCGATCATCGCCGGACAGATCGTGAGTCGCACCGGCCGTTACAAGCTGTTTCCGATCATCGGAACGGCGATGGTGACGCTAGCGTTGTTTCTGATCTCACGAATGACCGCGGAGACAACGACGATCACCACGGCGGGCTTCATGCTACTACTCGGATGTGGTCTGGGCTGCGTCATGCAGGTGTTGATCATCGCGGTGCAGAATGCGGTCGACTATCACGATCTCGGAGTGGCAACTTCAAATGCGATTCTGTTTCGCTTCATCGGCGGATCGTTGGGTACGGCGCTGCTCGGCGCAGTGCTCGCCACGCAGCTAAACGAAACGAAGTCATTGATCGCGTCGCTGGACACCGTGTTTTTCCTCGCCGCTGCGATCGCGTTTCTGGGTTTTCTGCTCTCGTTGTTCTTGCCCGAACGGCGACTGAGAGAAACGATTGCTGCAGCCACGGAAGCAGACATCGGTGGAGACATCGGACAGGCGTTTGCAATGCCGCAAACTTCGGATTCGCGCGAGCAGTTGCTGCGCGGACTTGCTGTACTCGCAGATCGTGATGTGCGGCGCCGTTACGTCGCTGCGATAGTCGAACGAGCCGGTGTCGATTTGAGTCCCGGCGCAGCGTGGTTGCTGGTCCAAATCGAACGCGAGCCGGATACGAATATTCAAGATCTGGGCCGCAAAGGAAAAGCAGATCCGGTCAAGCTTCAAAACTCAAGAGCGGAGCTGCTCGATAAATCTTTGGTCACACCAACCGCGACGACTGATGTATATCAACTCAACGAGGCCGGCTGCGAAATCTACAACCGCCTGGTGGCCGCGCGCCGCGAACACCTTGCAGAGCTATGGCCCGAGTGGTCGCCGAAGAAGCGTGAGGAAGTTGCCACGATCCTGCGCAACCTCGCCCGCGAGCTCATCCCCGAAACCAAACCAGCCTAGCCACAAAAAGGCACAAAAAGCACAAAAGATAAAAGCAGCAAAAATCTCTTATGTGCTTTTTGTGCCTTTTTGTGGCTAATCTTCTGTGCTATTGTGTGGCCCGTTTTCCACAATCCTCTCAGTCCCAGGGACATGATTCATGAAATTCGATTGGCTGCTTAGAGACTCTGCTCAAGTAACGATCATCTTCTTCGCGCTCGTGGCGGTTGCAGTCTTCACGCAGCTTTTTAAGAACACGATTACCCGATCTCTGCCGTACTGGCTGCGAGCGTTGCTCAAGGCGGCGCCGGCCCTGTTCCTGACGGGGCTCTCGTATTACGTGGGGGAAACTCTCACCGCGCTTATGTTTCTCTTTTGTAGTATTGGAGACATCCTGCTCGATCTGCCGGAAGACAAGTTCCCAAGCGGATTTAAGATCGGGGGCATATCGTTCGCGGTAGCGCTGGTCTTTGTTTGTATTCTCAGTTACCAACATCCGTTACCGGGCCGTCCCCTCGTCCCTCTCGCGATCACAAACATCGTGATCGCGATCTTTGTGTTGCGCTGGGTGCTTCCGAAGCTGGTCGGAGCTGAGCGCCTGCTTGAAGTCATATATTTCGGACTGTTGATCGTATCGAACGTGTTTGCGTCCACGTCGTATGTGCCGGTGTTTCTGGGAAGCTCGTTGTGGTTTATGTCTGACCTGTCGATTGGGTTGGGCGCGAAGGTTTCTGACGATCCCGTTAACAGCCTGGACACACTCGGTCTTTATCATCTCGGGCTCTACTTTCTCGCGATCGGGTTCCTTGGTCGTGTGATATTTTGAAGACATGACTTCGAAAAGTCTGCCATCTGTTTTATAGTGTAGCTCTTTGATGAGCAGACGGGTCGTACTGGTTTTAGTTTTGATGATCGTGGCGGGTGTGGCTGTTTGGGCCGCATTTCGTCTTCGTGCCACAAGACGAAATCAATTCGTTCAATCAATCACCGAGTCTTTCAACCCAAACACAACTTCCGTCGACTGGAACCTCGCCGTCGAACAAGTCAAAGCCGAACGTGACGCATCGTTGAGTGGAGCTCTCGAGGTTCCACCTGAGCTGAAGCATTACGAAGAGCGTTACTGGTTTCTCGCAACACAGGTTGCTGAAGTCGAGAAATACAAAGTACACACGGTTCAGGACTATCTCGATCTCGCAGGGATGATCGAGCGGCGCGAGCTCATCCCGGTTCCGGCTGTCACTGAGAGTTATATCTTGTTTGGTATCGGACAGCGCGCAAACGACGAGCCTTTCGAGCCGTTCGACGACGACAATCAAAACACAAATGCTGAGCCGAAGGTGGTGCCGCCGGAGGCATATCAGTCGCTACAGAACCTCGCCAAAAATTTCAACGGCCGCTCTTACGATCTAAACAACCCTGCCGATCGATATGCGTTGAAGGTCAACATGCTCAGCGCTATCAGACCACAAGCGTTGAAGATCATCGAGCAGGTTGCAACGGCTTATCATAACCAGTTTGCTCGGCCGCTTCCGGTGAGCTCACTCGTGCGACCCGAACAGTATCAACATTCGCTGCGGCGAGTGAATCGTAATGCCGTGACGATCGACGCGCCGCCACATTCAACTGGTCTCGCATTCGACATCGATTACCGTTACATGAGTGTCGCCGAGCAAAACTTTGTGATGCGTGAGCTGGCGCAGTTAAAGAACGAGGGAAGAATCGAAGTCATACGCGAGCGCTCCGCGAACTATCACGTGTTTGCCTTCATCAACGGCACACGACCGAGTGATGACCTGGTAACCGCTTCGCTCGAGAAGGCCGGCGCGCCACCGAAGGAAGAAGAAGCACACCACACGGAAGCGAAACCTGCGAAGGCGAATGTCAAAAGCAGAGCAGGCCGAGCAGAGAAGCCGCGCCGTTCCAAGACCAAAGCTCGGACCACTCGCGTAAGCCACAGGCGTCGCCACTGATTCTTACTTTTGCGATTTGTGCCTTTTGGGGGCTAATTTATCTCGTGGCGTCGAACCGTAACAGCGCTTCGCGCATCCCTAATTACCGAGTTAATTATGAGGAACTTGAAGCTGCAAATCGGTGTCATTGTGACTGCGCTCGCTGTAGCAGTGAGCGCCCAGTCGCCACGTCCAGTCAGAAGAACGTCCGCTATCAGTCCGTCGTCAACTGCGACGACTTCGGCATTTGCAGCAGCAGCCACAACGAATGTAACACTTCGCAACGATCTCACCTGGACCTTCGGCGGCAAGCAACAGCGTGGCTGGTATCTATACGATCTCCTGATCGGAGAGACTCTCAGCACTAAACATGATCCAATCACGAGCGACTTCGCTGCGTCAGTCGCATCGTGGCAGAAGCGACGTGGCATTAGATCTGACGGCATTCTCGATCAAGATGCGTTGATGGCGATGGTTTCGCAGTGGCAGGGAAATCGACTCAAAAACCGCGCGGTGGCCACACCCGATCAACTACTGACCGCGCCGCCGTCAGATTTTTACGATCCCTCACGCGCCGACGAGCTGCGCCAGGTCGAGCGCAACACTTACGCCGCGTACAAGGAAATGCTCGCTGCGGCTACCGACGATCTCAAACTCGATCGTAGTTCGTCGTATCTCAAGATCATCTCTTCATTTCGGTCGCGCGAATATCAGGAGAACCTGCGGCGCAAGTCACCCAATGCGGGCAGCGCGGGGCTTGCAGTCAACAACAGTCCACACTTTACTGGCCGCGCCTTGGACCTCTATGTCGGCGGCGATCCCGTCGATACGAAAGACGCTAATCGCGCGATCCAGGTCAACACTCCAGCCTATCGATGGCTTGTTCGAAACGCCGAGCGCTTCGGGTTTCGTCCTTACTTCTACGAGCCGTGGCACTGGGAATACGTGAGATAGATTAGCCAACTGCGCTCAAAAATCTTTGACTCGCGGCGGTTTCAGCGTTAGCGTATCGCCATCGGAGCGAGCAAAGCGATGTTCCCGTTTACCGAAATCGGACCGTTTGATCGTACGGAGAAGAAAGCGCTTCTATTTGCGGCGCTCTTCTGTGCTCTGTTTATCGGTTTACTCAGCGTGTTCTCGCCTGCGAAGACAGTCCGGCAGAAAGAGTTGACCCTCCTGAGCACAACACCGCTCACAACACCCGTCGATCCGTCAAAACGGTCTCATGTTGATCCGTTAGACAGGTTTCGATTCGTACCTGAAAACTTCAGTAAAGTCGATTTTAAGAACTTTACGTACGGCGTTTACTCGGTATCAGTCGGGAAGCCAGTCAGCCTGACTCTCAATGACGGCAAGATGTGGGACGATTCAGGTTGGTTCAACCTGGAGGATGTTTACTACCAGGATGTGACGGGTGATGGATCGCCGGAGGCGATTGTGAGACTCTTGCATTTGCGCTGTAATGGCTCGTGCGATGGCGGCGCAGACCTGTTTTACATTTACAGCAAACGCAACGGTAGGCTCAAGAATATCTGGCAGTACGAAACGGGTAGTTTCGCCTACGGCTGTGATCTGAAGTCATTTACGTTAGAAGGGAAGCAGGTTGTTTTGGAGTTGTCTAACGGGTGTGTGAATCGAGTAATGAGTTATCCCGGGCCACGGATTTGAGGGATTGTTAAAATCCGTCCCAATCCGTGTTACTTACTGTGCGTAGCGCAAATAGACCGTGCGGGTTTCGGAATAGAAATCGATTGCTTGTGGTCCCTGTTCGCGCATACCGTAACTCGATTCCTTCGTACCACCGAACGGCAATTGATACTCAACGCCCGCGGTCGGCAAGTTCACTGTAATCAACCCCGCTTCAATTCGATCGATGAACTGGTGCACGCGCGTCAGATCCCTCGAAACGATCGACGCCGAGAGTCCAAACCGCACTCCATTCGCAATCTCCATCGCCTCCTCAAAATCTTCCGCGACCATGAGGCCGAGCACTGGTCCAAACACTTCTTCCTGCGCAATGCGCATCTTCGGATTCACACCCGCAAAGATCGTGGGCTCGATAAAGTAACCCTTGTCATACTCACCGCCTGAAAGTCGATTTCCCCCACACAACAACTCCGCACCTTCGTCCTTGGCGATTTTAATGTATTCGAGATCCGTTTCGAGCTGATTCGCATCAACTGCCGGACCGATCTGAACACCGGCATTTAGCCCGTTCCCAATTTTCAAGCCTCGTGTCTTCTCGAGTAGTAGTTGGACCAGCGAATCATAAATCGGGCGCTCAATGATCGCGCGACTACACGCCGTACACTTCTGGCCCGTCGAGAAGAACGCGCCGTTGATGAGAATGTCAGCCGCATAATTCAGATCCGAATCGCGCAGTACGATCGTGGGGTTCTTCCCACCCATCTCGAGCTGCACGCGCAATTTTCGATCGGAAACTTTCCGATACAACGCGTCGCCTACTGAAGTAGATCCAGTGAACGAAATACCGTTGATTGCCGGGTGACTAGTCAACGGATCGCCAACAGCTCCTCCGCTGCCGGTGATGTAGTTGACCACACCTTTCGGAATGCCCGATTCGTGCAACGCTTCAATCAGTCGAAACGAGCTGAGCGGAGCGAGCGACGCGGGCTTGAGCACGACCGTGTTCCCGGCAATCAGTGCAGGCGCGAGTTTCCACGCGGGAATCGCCGACGGAAAATTCCACGGTGTGATCAGCGCGACTGTGCCGAGTGGCTTGCGGATCGTGTAACAAAGAACTTGCGGGCGCTCGGACGGAACGTTGTAACTAAACTGCCGCGCACCTTCGCCGCCGAAGTAACGAAAGATATTGATCGCGCGCGTGACTTCGCCGATTGCTTCGGGAAGCGTCTTGCCTTCTTCGCGCGTCATCTCCTCGCCGAGCTGGGGCAGTTTACTCGCGAGCAGTTCCGCAGCCTTGAACAGATACTCGCCACGCTTCGTCGCCGGCATGGCGGCCCACTCGTCTTGCGCCGCGACTGCCGCTGAACAAGCGTCCGCCACATCAGCTTCGTTTGAAGCCTGGAACGTGCCAACAACCTCGTCGAAATTCGCTGGATTGACGTTAGGAAAAGTCTTGCCCGATTTGCTCTCTACAAACTCGCCGTTGATGTAATTGCCGAACGCGTTCACACCGTTCTCCTTATGATTTATGACTTTGGATGCGGGCATCCTAACACATGTGCCTTCGAAGCCGTTTGGGCGTAAAATAGGCCGGCCTCGTCACACACGTTTCGCCCGGAGCAAGTCAATGGAAGAAGATCTGGAAAAAACGCAGATACTAAACCGCTCACAGGAAACCCCTATAGCTGAACCATCCGAAGCAGCCGCCGCCAAGACGGCCCGACTGCCGCGTATCGATAGCGGCGCTTTCAGAATCGAACATGAAAAGAAAGAAGAAGAGTTTCGCTTCGGTCAGAGCAAGATTCTGCAGAAACTCGCCGCGAATGCACCGCTCAGCGAGATCCTTGAACGGCTCGTGCTGCTGATCGAGGCCCAGTCGCCGGGCATGCTCTGTTCCGTGTTGCTGCTCAGCGAAGACGGCGATCACGTTCGTCACGGAGCAGCGCCGAGTCTGTCGCCGGAGTACGTGCAGGCGATCGACGGCTCCGCGATTGGACCAAAGCACGGCTCATGCGGCACTGCGATATATCGCGGCGAGCCGGTAGTCGTTACTGACATTCTTAACGATCCGCTGTGGGAAGACTACAGGGATCTCGCCGTAGCAAACGGCCTGCGCGCGTGCTGGTCCACGCCGATATTCTCAGGACGCGGGAAAGTGCTGGGTTCGTTTGCGATGTACTATCGCGAACCGCGCACACCCACGGGGGAAGAGGCTGGCCTTACTGAAGTCGCAACACGCATCGCGGGTCTCGCGATCGAGCGTCATGCCGCGAAAGAGATCCTGTCTCGCATTCAAGCTGAATTGGCCCAGGCGTCGTACGCGGCGAGCAAGGGGAAGGCGGCGGCTTCCAGTGTCGACGAGATCAAACAGCAACTCGAAGCGATCCTGGACAATGCGAAGAAGTGTCTCGAGCTGCTCGACGAAGACAAACCTGACATCGCGAGCTTCCGCAGTCCACTTACAAATATCTCCAAAAACGGACAGCAGGCGCTCAATGTCATCGCTCGTATTCGCGCTTCTTAATCTTGTTCATCCTGAAATCTTGCTAATCCTGCACAAAAACTGACCATGCATAAAAGACTCTCGTGGATTTTGACCCTCATCTTCGCTTCCATCATCACGACGTACGCCCAGGATAAACCTTGTCCGACGGCTTCGAAGTTTGGCCCTGACGATCAAATCGGCAACGTCAACTACATCACGCCTGCGAAGACACTTGCCGCCTCGAAACTCGTCACGACAGGCAAAAGTTATCGGCTCGCGATCGAAACGAATAAAGACACACCCGCATATCCACCACGCACTTTCGCCGTTACGATAGTGCAACCCGGTCAGACAGCGGGAGGTTCGCTTGGTCCAACCAAGACCACGTACAACGACGATCTGATTGTGGGTTGGGCGGGCGTCGGCACACAGCTCGACGGACTGGGCCACATCGGTATCGATGGTCTCTATTACAACTGCAACAGAGCCGCCGACTTTGCGATGACCGATGGTCTGAAGAAACTCGGTGTGGAACACGTACCGCCGATCGCGACGCGGGGCGTGCTGCTCGACATGGCGGGTTACTTCAACACCGATATCGTCAAAGAGGGAACTGCGTTCAATCGCGCCGAGATTGAAGGCGCGATGAAACGGCAGGGAATCAAGTCGATCGAGAAAGGCGACGTGGTGTTGTTCTACACGGGCTGGCTAAAGCTCCTCGGGAAAGACAACAAACGCTTCGGCTCAGTCGCGCCCGGACTCGGACGTGAAGGCGCGAAATTTCTCGCTTCGTTGGAAGTGGCGATCATCGGTTCTGACACGTGGAGCTTTGAAGTAGTTCCGTTTGAGAAAGGCGTGGGCATCTTCGAGGTCCACCAGCTACTCATTCCTTTGAACGGCATCCACATACTCGAAAACGTCAACACCGAGGAGATGGTGCGTGATCAGGCGTGGGAATTCCTATTCACGCTCGGTCCTGCCCGGATCACCGGCGGCGTTCAATCAATCGTCAACCCGATCGCTATTCGATAGTTTTAGCCACAAAAAGACACAAAAGCACAAATAAATCAATTTCTTCTTTTGTGCCTTTTGTGGCTACTTATCTAAAACTGTCTGTGGCGCGGATGAGGGCGTCGGTGATCCCGGGTTCGGTGACCGAGTGGCCCGCATCGGGGATGATCTGCAGTGTCGCTTCCGGCCACGCCCGATGCAGATCCCACGCATTCATCGCCGGGCACACTATGTCGTAACGACCATGCACGATCACTCCGGGAATGTGTCGAATGCGATCGATGTTCTCGATCAAGTAGTTATCAGTCTCAAAGAAGCAGTTGTTCACGAAGTAGTGACACTCGATCCGCGCGAGCGCGATCGCCATCTCCGGCTCCGTAAACTCATCGATCAAATTCTGATCAGGAATCAGCTTCAACGCGCTCGCCTCCCAGTTGGACCAAGCCTGCGCAGCTTCGAGTCGCACTGACGCATCGTCGCTGGTCAGTCGTTTGTAATAAGCACGAATCATATCGTCGCGCTCGGCTTCGGGAATGATTCGCACATATCGTTCCCAGATCTCCGGAAAGATCGCGCTGGCGCCCTGACTATCTTCGTAGAACCACTTAATCTCTCGCGGACGGCACAGAAAGATGCCACGCAGGACGAGCGCGCGCACACGTTCCGGATGTGCCTCTGCATAAGCGAGTGCGAGCGTGCTGCCCCACGAGCCGCCAAACACGAGCCACTGATCGATACCAAATTGTTCACGAATAACTTCGATGTCCTGGACCAGGCGCCACGTCGTGTTGTCGTCGAGTGAAGCGTGCGGCTTACTTCGCCCGGCGCCGCGTTGCTCGAACAGGATCACACGATACGCCTGCGGGTCGAAGAAGCGCCGGTAATCAGCGACGAGCCCCGCACCGGGACCACCATGCAGAAAGATAACCGGCTTGCCGTTCGGCGTACCGCATTGTTCGTAATAAAGCTCATGCACAGGCGACACGCGGATATAACCGCTGTCGTAAGGCTCAACCTCGTCGTAAAGAGTTCGCTGTGTTTCCATATTGCGACCGATTATACACCGAGGAATGCGCGCATGCGCTCGATCTCTGTCTCAAGCTCACGTTTGAAAGTGCGATCGCGTGGTGGTTCGTCGACGTAGCCGAGGTCGCACGCCAGATTGCCATTCTTGATTGAGAGGTTGGCCCAGCCGATGACGCGGTCGCGCCAGAGCACTGGCATCGCGTAGTAACCGAGCTTGCGTTTCGAGATGGGTGTGTAGGCTTCGAAACGATAAATCCAACCCCATAGCAGCTCGAAACGATCGCGATCGTGCACTGCCGGATCGAATGGCGCCAGGATGCGGACGATTTCCGGAATCGAAGAATCGTCAAGCGTTTCATCGGAAGGCCAATACCAATCGACCTTTCCCACGCGCGCATGAGTGAGCCGCTCTTTCGCACGTTGCAATGCGCCCGGCAACTCCTTCTGCCACTGCGGCGCGGCATATCGCAAACGTCTCACGTAATACGAAAGACTTGGACCAGGCAAAGGGGCATAAATCCGGACAACAACATCGACCAAAGCATCCATCCGGGCACGCCGCTCAGCCGCATTGCGAGGGACGGGCTCGTGTTTGTGTTCGGCGTAAACGCGAATGCCTTTCTCACGACGCACGATGCGCAGCATTCCGGCGTAGTGCATTGCGTCGAGCAGATGCGTCGTAGCGTTTGAAGAGCCGCCCCAGTAGTTTGTGACAGTGCCGTGCGCGAAGTGTTCGTCGACTTCACGCGGATGCACAACGCCACGCTCGCGAACAAAATCGAGCAGCAGTTTCGCTTTCGTCTGCCGAAGCGCAGGACGCGGATGCATCAGCGACTGGAGTGATCGCGTGACGTAGCCGTAGTTGATGAAGAAATCTTCTTCGACGTCGAGTGACGTGTAGCGGCGTTCGAGATCGCCGGCGCGATAATCATTAAGGCGATGTCGCAGGATCAGATCCTGTGCACGTGCGGGAGCGCGGATCGGATCTGCCTGCACGAAGCCCATGCGCTGCAGAGCGCGATTGAGTGTTGTTGGTTTGGGGAAGTTCCGCGCCACAGTGAATCGTCGCAGGTCGTCGATCGTGATCGGCACTGGACAAGGATAACAGATTGTTTACCAGTAGCCCGTTGCATCGGCCGGCTTGCTTGGATCCTGCACTTCAACCGGCGTGGAGGGTTGGGAACCTCCACGCCTTGCAGCAAAACAGAAAAGGAATTGTGAGTGCTTCTTTCATGCGGACCTGGGAGAAATGCCGAGTTTGTTAGTAATGGAGAACGGCGGTGTAGAAATCGTTGAAGTCTGACGTCGTCGTAGTATTTGGAGCAACGCTGAGCTCGAGCGTGTGTGATCCCTGGCCCAGCTTAACCGGCAGGTATACAGGCACGACGGGACGGTGCGTGCTGGCGGTATTCGAAAAGACATTGGCGGTCCCGATAACGTTACCATCAACTGCTATCTGGATTCCAATCATCTGGTTTGCGGTCGTAGTCCAAACGGATCCCACAACTTCCAGATACATCGGCATGTCGCCGGGAGCCATGAACGAAGCCTTAATTGGTAACGCACCTTTTTGATTTCCAATGATTACTTGAACTGCCATTGGGAGGGTTTCCTCTCTTTTCGAACAGATGGTAAAGCGCCGGGGTTCGGGGAACTTATTCGTTTCATGTTCGCTTGTCAATGAATCCGCGTTACACAGCTTCGGATTGCGAAGTGAAATTAAACTCCTTCACCTTCAGAGCGGGTAGGAGAGCGGCGCTCCCACCCTGGCCTTCCGAGCTGCCGACGCGTTCCGGTTTGCCGATCATTTCGACGTTTCCCGGAGCGAGCAACTGCATCGAGCTTTGATTGAAACGGAAATTCTTTACCGGATACTGAATCTTGCCATTCTCGATATACCAGATGCCGTCGCGCGTCAGACCGGTCTGCAATGCCGTTCGCGGATCGACGCCGCGAATGTACCAGAAGCGACCGAGCAGCAGGCCGCGGTCCATCGACTTGATCATGTCGTCGACTGAAACGGGAGGCTGAGAGCTCTCTATGATGCTGTTGACTGGTCCAGGCGTCGGCTCTTTGCCTTTTTGCTTGGCCCAGAAGCGTGAGTAAAAAAGATTTTCCAGAACACCGTTGCGCACGAGGACGATTTTCTCTGCCGGCAGTCCTGCCTGTGCTGATTGTGAGCCAGGCAGCTCCGGATGCCACGGATCGCTGTAGATGTTGATGCGCTCGTCGAAGATCTTCTCACCGACTTTTGTTTTACCGCCGGGCGCGGAGAACGGGCTGCGACCTTCTTCAGCGCTTCGTGCGTCGAAACTAAAAGCGAGGAACCCGAGCAGATCGGCGACTGCCTGAGCCTCGAGAATCACTGGATAGACGCCCGGCTCGAGCACACGTGGATTGCGAGCATCGAGTGCTTTGCGTATCGCTTCGTTTGCAATACGCGCGGTGTCGAGTTTGGCAACGTCGAAGTGGTTGCGAAGGAAGTAACCCGAGCTGGTCCCATCAGGTGTTCTGGCAGTCGTCGCCAAACTCACGAGACTCGACTGCTCGTAGATGAAGTTGCCGTTCTTGGTGGCGGAAGCGCCGGCCGAGCCGCGCGCCTGGTGGAAACCGGCGCCGATCACCTTTGCTTTTTCGCACGCGGTGATCACGTCGTTGATGGTCTTCGCACGAGCGGTGACGGAGATGTTTGAAGTGGCTGCCGCGTAGCCGTTGACAGGCTTATAAGTCTGCTTACTGAGCGTCGGCATGTACTCCCGATCGACGGGAGAGATGCGCGCGAGTTGTTCTGCGAGCGCGACAGTGGCTTTGAGCGATGCGTCGTCTATCTCGTTTGTCGAAGCGGCGCCGCGTTTTTTATCGATCCAAACAGTGACGCTGACACTGACGTTTTCGCGTGCGCCGCTCGTGGTGAAAGCGTTCGAGGCGAAGCGCAGGTGGCCGTAGTTTTCGCTGCCAACGCCGACAACCGCGTCGTCTGCCTTCACATAGCTGAGCAGTTTTTCACAAATCGCGCGCGCTTCTTTTTCAGTCAGTAGCATCAGAACCTCTCCTACGAATGAAATCTTCAAGAGACAACTGTAGGGGTGGCCCTCCGTGGCCACCCGTCGTCTCCCCTCCACGGA
>DATFDT010000018.1:0-17780 GCA_035251975.1 Pyrinomonadaceae bacterium
TATTCTCAGTTGCGCAAATCGTCTAATGGAAACTTGAAAAAAAAATAGAACAAGTCAGGAAGAGGGCTTGCCCCCGCTAGTTGAAAACCGGCAACACACTAATACACCACTACGCCGCAGTGTCGAGTCTTGACAGATGTAATCGGTCGGTCGATTATTCACGTATAAGCCTTACATCCATTCAAAAGGAAATTGTTCACCTCAGTTCCGCTGAGCGTGCGATGCTTGATTGACATTCTTTGGGAAAGTCTCGATGAAGCGCGCGTCAAAGAGATTGAAGCAAAAGGGGCTGCTGAAGCAGAGGAGCGGATCGACGTTGTTGACAGAGGTGAATTGCAGACGGTAGATGGACCTTCAGCCCTTCAGGAGCTTCGCTCATCTCTGAGGAAATGACGCATACAGATTTACGTCCGCTGGCACCCATTATCACCACGAACACGACGTTGTCGAACTCATCGTTTTCCGTTTGGTCTTATTTACCAGATCCGTACTGATGAGATTCTCGTCGTTGCAGTGATGGATTTACGTTGCGATCCTGCGAAGTGGAAGGATCTGCTGTAACAAATCTATTCAAATGCACCGTTGACTAGGCACGGGTGGCCACGGGGGGCCACCCCTACAGTTATTTTGAAGGTTGTAACTTCTCCGGGAGTTTAACTAACCACGCCAATAGCGCCAGCACGAGCACGACGAAGGTCAACAAATAGAAGATCGACGCGTAGGAGCCGGTGCGGCTGAGGGTTTCGGCGAGAACTAAGGGGCCGAGGGCGGAGGCGATTACGGTGAGGGCTTGGGCTGAGCCCTGGATTTTGCCGAGATGTTTTCGACCGTAGGCCGCACTCCAGAAACTGAAGAAGATTACGATTACGAAGCCGCCGGCCAGTCCCATTACTGCTGCGTAAATTGCGACGTGTAGTTGAGTCGAGACGTGTGGTAGTGCGGCGAGGGAGCCTGCGAGTAGGACCATCGCCACGGCGAGCAAACGATTCATCTTCCACTTTGAAGCGATCCAGCCGCCGAGAAAGTTTCCGACCAGTGAAGTGAGAGCGACGATGATGAGACTGCGGTAGTACGTCGAGGCATCGAAGCGACGCTCGGCGAGAATCGATTCGTTGAAGAGTGCGATTCCGGCAGCAATCAGCCCGTAAATCGCGCTCGCTATTCCAAAGACCCAGAAGCTCGGAGTTGATAGAGCCTGGCCTAGCGTATAGTCAGTTGGTAGCTGATCGCCGTCTGGATCGATCGAAGCAGACTCAGGCGATCGGCGCACGAGTAACAACCCGAGTGGCGCAAGCCCGAGTAGCAGCGCGAGCCCGATAATCCACCACGCCGTGCGCCAGCCTTGCGACAACACGATCTCACCGATTAACGGAAACGCGAGCATGAAGCCGATGCTCAACGCGATCGTGTAGACCGCCATTGCGAGATTGAGCCGCCGCACGAACCACTGCCCGACCATCGTGATGCTGACGACTGAGAGTGCACTCTGTCCGAAGCCACGAGTGAGAGTGATCAGGATTGCAATCGCGGCCACGTCGCGCGTCACGCTCATTCCCAGGACCACAGAAGCTAACGCAACCGCGACGACCGTTAAAACAATCCGGCTCCCGAAACGATCGATCAGTTTGCCTACGCCGACGGTGAAAAGCGCGCCGATTAACGTGGCCCAGAGATTTATGCGCGCGAAGTGGACGCGATCGAGTTGCAGATCCCGGAGCAGTGCCTCGGTGATGAGTCCGAGTCCCTGCGTGCGGCCGGGCAGCGTGCCGACCATTGCGAGCGCCGCGATAAAGACATGTACCCAGCCGTAATAAAACGGGAGCGCGACAGGTCGTTGACGTATTTCAGTAGCCACAAAAATTATTAAAAGAGAGTCGGTACTGTAGAACGCTGGCGACTGATTAAGGCCCAACTCAGGCACAAGGTCAAAGACACGAGCAACCCGACCCATCGCGTGAGTCCGTCTTTAAATACAACCGTCGCATTGAAGATGATGAAGATCAGAAAACTGTGCCAGATCAGCGTTAACATCCAAGGCCGGCGACGATACGCGCTCACTCCCGCAAACCACCACCATGCGACATCTGCGCTCCACAAGCTCGCAACCGCATAGTTGATGAAAAGACCGCCGCCCCAGTTGATCCCAACCACCGCATCCGTTTGGCGAGCAGTTTCGAGAAAGGCCGATTTCTGACTCCACGCATGATAGAAATTGAAACCGCAAACGAGGTGGGCAACGAGCGCAGCGCAGCCGGTGGTCCATGCCAATCGAACCCACCGATCAGTGTCGGTTTGGTTTCGCCCAGTCGCAAACATGACACACCCGATCGTGTAAGCCACAATCGAGAGCCAGACAGTACTCCGAGTTAATAACTCTCCCAAAGTCATTCTGTTCACAAACGGCACAAAAATCCACAGAATTGGAGCAAGTCGATTTTGTGCTTCTTTGTGGCTACGTTCGTTGTACGATTTGTAACGCGGCTCCGATGCCGGCGCCGAATAACAATCCGTAGACAACTCCAAACAACAACATTCCGGCGGGTTCGCTCAATGAATCGAATAGCGCAACACCCAGGAAGTAGCCGAGAAAGTTTGATACGAAGAGCAGCGCTGAAAGTTTTACAGTTGAGCTTAACGATCTAAAACCAACGGCAAGGACCACCGCCATAAAAATGGATCCTCCAAGCGATCCGATCGCTTCACCTTTCGTTCGTCCGAAACTGAAATATGCGATCATCCAAACTGCTGCATACGCAAAGAAGGCGACGGTCCAGAGAAGATAGAACTTTGGCAGTCGCCAGCGATCGACGACGACGAGCGATCCAAACACCGCGCCGCTGAGCAGTATGAACAGCACGATCCAGGCGATATATGATCCATACAATCCGAGATTCACAAACATCCATCTCTCAATGAAGGCGACAGTGGCGAATACACACAGACTGACGAGGCCGAATCCGATCGCGCCCGTGACGATCGATTTAGACAGCGAGGGGAGGGGCTTAGCTTCAGTTAACATAGGCTTGAGCTCACGATAAAGTTGGTATGCAGATGGACGTTCAGGCTGTAAAATCTCGTCGATCTGCCGAAAATATTCAAGTCAAAACGAACATGAGAAGACGCACCACCATCATAGTCATTATCGCATTATCGATGATCATCACGCTCATCGTTGTTGCCAGCAATGCGCCGGCGGGTTACGTGCAGAACGATTGGACCGAGCCTTTTCCCGCATTCCGAATTGTCGGAAATCTTTACTATGTCGGGAGCAGAGGATTGGCGAGCTACCTGATCACCACGCCAGAAGGTCACATTCTGATAAACAGCGATCTCGAAGCGAACGTTCCGATGATCCGGACGAGTGTGGAGTCGCTGGGGTTCAAGTTCAGCGACATCAAGATTCTTCTCATCAGTCACGCACACTACGATCATTGCGCCGGGAGCGCCGCGATCAAACAACTCACGGGTGCGAAATACATGGTGATGGAAGGCGACGCCGACGTAGTTGAATCTGGTGGCAAGAGCGATTTTCAGTATGGCAACGACCCGACCCAACTTTACCCGGCGACAAAAGTCGATCGTGTGTTGCATGACGGCGATCACGTAAAACTCGGAGATGCAACACTCACTGCGCGCCTGACGCCGGGTCACACAAAAGGTTGCACGACATGGACCATGAGAGTGAATGACGGTTCGAAGCTGCGCGACGTTGTGATCGTTGGCAGTCCGAATGTGAATCCCGGATACAAGCTCATCGGCAATAAGGTCTATCCGCGTATCACAGAAGACTTCCAAAGGACTTTCCGTGTGTTGAAGTCGCTGCCGGTTGATTACTTCCTCGGCGCGCACGGTAGTTATTTTGACCTGGAATCCAAGTATCCGCGGTTTAAATTAGGCGAGTTGGTCTTCTTCGATTCCGAAGGGCTACAAGAATTTTGTCGACGACAGAGAGCAGGCATTCCGGATGGAGTTGAACAAACAAAAGGGCGCCGGCAAGGTGGCTGACTGATGGACCAATGAGAGGGCAACTCAAACGCAGAGGACACAGAGATACGCAGAGAACCGCAGGAACGATATCCAGATTTACGCTAATTGCCGCATGTCTGCTGACGCCGGCGTTTCTCGCGGCTGCTCAAACTCCCGCGTATCGTTTCACCGCGGGTGAGAGCTCGATCAGAATTCCGATCGAGCTGGCGAACGATCTGATTGTTTTGAAAGTCCGTGTAAATAGCTCAAGACCACTTCACTTCATCTTCGATACGGGTGCGAGTGTTTCCGTGATCGATCCGCAATCCGCAAAGGCACTGAGATTGCGCGCAAAAGGAAAACTCAATCTCGACGCTACCGGCGGTTCGGTCAAAAGCGAATTGGTTGGACCAGTTTCTTTGGCCGTGGCGGGTGTGACCGTGTTCAAGCAAACCCTTGCCACAATTGATCTCGACGCCTTCGCGCCGTTATTCGGCTACAAGATCGACGGTATCATCGGTCACGATTTCATCAACAATTTCGTCGTCGAAATCGATTTCGCGGCAGGTTTGATGACTTTGCACGAGACAGCCAGCTACAAATATGCCGGTGCCGGTCAGTCAACTCCGATTGAGCTCGTGGAGAAGACGCCATTCGTGCGTGTGAGAATCGTATTGAATGGACGCGAAGCGATCGAAGGCAAATTTGAAGTCGACAGTGGCGCGACTGGAACGCTGAATCTACACACTCCGTTTGTTAACAAGCACAAGATGCTCGAGACGCTGACCACTCATACGCAAAGTAGACTGGGCGGTGCTGGTGGTTCAGCAGAGGCGGTGAAAGCGCACGTGCCCGCGGTCGCGCTCGGAAGTTTAGTTGTAAAGAATCCGCTGGTTGTCTTCGCGCAAGGGACGGAAGGGAGCGAAGGCAGTGCTGAGTATGACGGTGAGCTCGGTGCCGGGTTCTTCAGCCAGTTCAAAATGATCCTCGACTACTCACGGTCACAAATCATCCTCGAACGAAATCAAAGCGTCTCGACTACGAGAGACTTGAGTGGGCTCGATATTGTCGCAGAGCCGCCGCGGTTCAGAACGTACGTGGTTAATGGTGTGGCGGCAGACAGTCCTGCAGCAGCGGTTGGAGTGCAGGAAGAAGACACGATTGTCGCAGTCGACGGGCAGTCAACGGCGAGGCTTACGTTAAGGGAGTTGCGGCGATTGTTCACACACGCAGGTGAGCGCGTGGTGAGTGTCAGACGCGGATCGAAAACGATTCGACTACGAATGCGACTACAATGACTGTTCGAAAGTGGGATCGTTAGTCCCGCAAGCGAAACTCTACGAGTCGATCATCAAACACAGCTTCATCAATTCCTCAGAAATACAAGCGATCTTTCGTTGGCACAGCCTTTGAACGTGCCTGGGCCGGGTCAGTCCAAGCACGCTTTTTGACTTCCAAACGATAACGTCGAGATCAAATCGCCATGCACGATCTAATCTACTGCTTCCGTATGCTGCGCAAGCGGCCCTCCTTTACTATCGTCGCCGTGTTGACTCTTGCGCTTGCCATCGGCGCGAGCACTGCGCTCTTCAGCATCGTCAATATCGTGGTGTTGAACCCGTTCCCCTACAAAGATCCTTCACGACTCTTCTTCGTGCGCCAGAGTTTGCCGAAGATCGGCGTGCAGGAACAAATTCGATCTTCGGGACCGGAATTTATCGACTTCACAAACAGCGAGATCTTCGAGCGTGTCGCTGCAGTAGAACCTGTCAGTCGCAATCTCACGGGCAGTTTCGAGCCGGAACGACTCGCAGCCGCGAAAGTCTCAACTGAGTTTTTCAACATTCTGGGCGTCGAACCGTTGCTTGGCCGCACTATCGCGCCAAACGAACAAGGACCGAACGGCGAGCGCGTCCTGGTGATTAGTTATGGTCTCTGGCAACGACGCTTCGGTGGTGAGAGCGCGGTGTTGGGCCAGAAAGTGGCGCTCGACGACGAGCCTTTCACGATCGTCGGCGTGATGCCGCCGCAATTCAGGTTTGAAGAATCACAAGCGTGGTTTCCGTTTCCGTTTGATCTCGCTAAGAACGCGCGAGACGGTCGCGCTTATCTGATCATGGCTCGCACAAGCTCCGCCACCACCGACCAGCAGGTAAATGCGGCACTTGCTAACCTTGCGCGACAAAACGAACAGGATTTCGTTGGTACTAACCAGGAGTACGCCGGCCGAGGAATCTATTTGGAGTCGCTGGCCCAATATTATTTTGGCCCAGTCCGCAGAGCGCTGTTTATCCTGCTCGGCGCCGTTGGGCTCGTTCTGCTGATCGCGTGCGCAAACATCGCAAACTTACTACTCGCAAGATCGATGAGTCGCTCGCACGAGATCGCGATTCGAAATGCGATGGGAGCAAGTCGCGCGCGTATCATTCGCCAGATGCTTATCGAAAGTACTGTTTTAGGTTTACTCGGCGGTGGGCTCGGTCTGCTGATCGCTTCGTGGGGAACAAGACTTCTTTTCAAGCTGATGCCGACGGGCATACTTCCCACTGGCGTCGAGATCACGATGAACGTGCGGGTGCTCCTCTTTACTTTAGCCGTTTCTCTCGTAACCTCATTCATCTTTGGTCTCTGGCCGGCGATTCAGGGCTCGAGAACCCATACGCGCGAAGCATTGCAGGCAGCGAGTAAACGATCGACTAGCAGCGTTGGCGCTCGCCGCGCGCAAAATGTGCTGGTAGTTGCGGAAGTAGCCCTCTCGCTGGTTCTGCTGGTTATGGCGGGTTTGATGATCCGGAGTTTCGCAAAGCTGACGAACATCGATCCGGGGATGAGCACGTCAAACGTACTGTCTATGCGGATCAATCGATCGCCGGCGAAGTCGAAAGACGGTTCACAGAACGCGGTCTTTTTTCAACAGGTGATCGATCGAGTTAAGACATTACCGGGAATCGAGGCGGTTGGAGTTATGTCACATCCGCCTTTTTCGTCCACAGAAGAGTTTCCGATCACAGTCGAGAGTGTCACGAATGCCGGAATGCAAACGCAAAGCATCGACACGCGCACTGTCAGTTCCGACTACTTCAACACCTTGCAGATCCCGTTGGTCGCCGGGCAATTCTTTGCGGTTGATGATGGTCTACAGTCGACGCCGGTCGTCATTGTTAATCAGTCGATGGTTAACCGTTTCTGGTCCAACCAGGACCCGGTTGGCAAGAGACTTAAGATTGGCATGGCCGATTCGAAGGGTTCCTGGTATTACGTTAAGGGTGTGGTTAAAGATTCGGCTCAGTTAACGCTCGACCGGGAAACCAGACCTGAGATCTATTTTGCCCTCGGGCAGTTGGCCTGGCGCTATCGCCGCATGAATGTCGCGGTACGCACGAGTGTCGATCCGAAGAGTACGGTGCCTGCAATTCAGTCGGCCATTCGCGAAGTAGACAAGGATCAGCCGGTCTATCAGATCCAAACGATCGATGAATTGATTGGCAGCACCGTTGGTACTCGCCGCTTTGCGTTGACGATCCTCATAATGTTTGCGGTGCTGGCTCTCGTATTGGCGGTGTCGGGAATTTACGGTGTGATTTCGTATTCCGTTGCACAACGGACACAGGAGATTGGGATCAGAATGGCGTTGGGTGCGCGCGCGACAGACGTTCTGCGACTCGTGTTGGTCCAATTCATGCGACTGACAGTTGTGGGTGTAGCGCTCGGACTCGTAGCGGCGTATGCGTTGACGCGACTGATGACGAGTTTGTTGTTCGGTGTCACAGCCACCGACATGACCACCTTTATCCTCGTTCCGATCACTCTATCGCTCGTCGCCTTAGTGGCGTGTCTGATTCCGGCGCGGCGCGCAACCCGCGTGGACCCCTTGGTGGCGTTAAGATACGAGTAGCGCCATTTGTTCAGCAGCGGGCGGCCACAGAGGGCCGCCCCTACAGTTGAAGACGATCACGCAAGTTCGACGGAGGCGCTTGTTAAGCAACAACTGTAGGGGTGGCCCTCCGTGGCCACCCGTTCTTCCTTCCTGTAGTTGCACAGAGAAAATTCTTCTGCAATAACTTGCGTGATGAAAGGGGCAAAAATCCTCTTTTACCACGTGCGAAGTTTGCTTCAATATGAGACACTGTCCGCGCCGTTCGCAACAACTCTTGCAGGCTTCAAGCAGGTTTTGGGTGTTGTAGTTAGCGAACCTGTCCAACCCAAAATCAATAAAAGGGTCCCTTCTCCAGGAGACTGTTCGAAACAGTCTTTTTACCGGGAAACTGCCTATGAGTGTGCTTTCAAAAATGTTTCTCAATGAACCTCGCGGCGAGATGGTGACCTTTAAAAAGGGGTTCAGCATACGTCTGGTGCTCCTCTTTACCGTGTTAACGGTGGTATTGACTGCGACGGTGATCCTGACCTGGGAAAAGGTGCTGAAGCCTCCTTATTACAAGTGGATCGAGCGCAATTATCCCGGACCTGTTAACGCCGAAAACCGCGACAAACTCGAACAAAGAACCGAGCACTTCTTCATCTCGATGACTGTGGACGTCATCGTTGTCAGCATCTTGCTGGCGATTGTTAACCGTAAGCAAAGACGATTAGTCGAGGTGAATCAACAACTTGCACACAATGAAAAGGTTGCGACCCTGGGCCGGGTCGCGGCTCAGGTGGCTCATGAAGTGAGAAACCCACTGGCAGGTCTATTACTTTACTCAGAACATCTCAAGGGCAAGATCGACGGCAAATTACCAGACGGTGACGCCCAACTCATCGACAAGATCATCGAGACGATTAACAATCTGACCGCCACCACCGAACAGATTCTGAATTTTGCGCGGCCCGTTATGCTTGCGCCGAGAAGAGTAGACCTCAATGAGGTTGCACGGGACGCGACTCAGCTTTTGAGCACCGAGATCACCGCGCATTCGATCGAAACCAAACTCGATCTCAACAGTTCACCCGTTACCGGAATGCTTGACGAGCCGTCGATTCGCGCAACCACGCTCAATCTTGTTCTCAACGCAGTGCAGGCTATGCCCGCCGGTGGACACCTGACGATCTCCACCAGAACCAGTGACGGCAAACTGTTGATGCTTATTAGTGATACGGGCTCAGGAATGAGTCCGGATCAGATCAGACAAATCTTTGAACCATTCAGTACGACAAAGAGCCGCGGCCTCGGTTTGGGCATGCCTTACGCACAAAAAATCATTCAACAACACGGTGGACAGATCGTCGTCGAAAGCGAGCCCGGAAAAGGAACCGACGTCAGAATTGAATTGCCGGCAAATGAGAGGAATTAGCAATGGTCGCCCGACCCCCCAGAAAAATCCTGGTCGTTGACGATGAGCCAAGCGTTACCGGATCCCTCGAACTGATCCTCAGCGAAGGCGGATTTGAAGTTTTATCTGCCAACAGTTTCGCTTCCTCGACGGAAATTTTGAGCCGGATCCGCGTGGATCTAGTGATCACCGATCTGCGGCTGGCGGATGCGTCGGGAATCGATCTAATCAAGCACATCAAGAAAAACACGCCGGACGTTGAGGTGATTCTCATGACCGGATACGGCTCGCTCGATATCACCATCGAAGCTATTAAGGCCGGTGCTTACTACTACCTCGAGAAGCCTTACACGCCCGATCGTTTGTTCACGCTCGTAGAACGTGCTTTACAGTTGATCGCTTTGAAAAATGAGAACGAGTCGTTGAAACGCACGATCGCGGGGGACAGTGAAACGTTCGGCATGATTGGTCGCGATCCGCGGATGCACCAGATCTTCGAGACGATCCGGACTGCGGCGCCTTCCGATGCTTCAGTCTTGATCGAAGGTGAGAGCGGTACGGGCAAGGAACTGATTGCCACGGCTTTTCATGGGCAGAGCCAGCGTGCGGGCGGACCGTTCATCCGAATTAACTGCGCCGCGTTGCCGAATGAGCTGATCGAATCGGAGTTGTTTGGATACAAGAAAGGAGCATTTACCGGCGCTGATCGCGATAAGCGTGGACTGATCGAAGCGGCCAACCAGGGCACGCTGCTCCTCGACGAGATCGCGGAAATGCCCGCGCACTTGCAAACGAAGTTGCTGCGAGTTTTACAGGAACGACGGCTACGCCGACTCGGTGATGAACATGAGATCGACGTCAACTTCCGACTCGTCTCAGCCACCAACCGCAACACCCTGGCGCTGCTGGACGAAGGTCTCTTGCGCAAAGATCTCTACTTCCGCATCAGCACGATCAAAATTAAGGTCCCACCTTTGCGTGAGCGTCTTGATGACGTGCCGGTGATCGCGGGACGTTTTCTGATTCGATTTAACGAACAGTATGGCAAGCAGATTCGCGATATCTCAGCGGAAACCGTCGCGCGTTTGGTAAGTTACGACTGGCCGGGCAATATACGGGAGCTCGAGAGCGTGATTGAGCGCGCGGTGCTGTTCTGTTCGGGCCACGAATTGCTACCGAACTGCTTGCCGGAAGAATTTCAAGAACGCGCTTCGAGCTCTACATTTGTAATTCCTCCGTTGTTACCGATGGAAGAGATCGAGCGCCAGGCGATTATGCAAACTCTCGAACGCACTCACGGCAATATTAAGAAGACCGCACAGATATTGCGTTTCCCGCGGCCTACTTTCTATCGCAAACTCAAGAAACTGGGCATTAAGGTTGAACGTCCAGTCCCCCCTGTAACGGCAAAGTCTCAATAAGTGCCTGCTTTAACAAAGGATAAAGTCAGTATTCTGATCGTCGATGACGAACCGTCCGTAGGCGACGCGCTCAGGCTTGTGCTCGAGTCGAATGGCTACGAGGTCGTGCTTGTGACGAAAGGAATGGAGGGGATACACCAGGCGCGTAATCGAACTTTTGAATTCAGCGTCGTCGATCTCTTTCTGACTGATATTTCCGGGTTTCAGGTAATCACAGACATTCACAGTTTACAGCCGCAGGTTCCGATTCTTCTCATCACTGCTCACGGCAGTCCGCAGGTGTTGGCCGAAGCAAAAAGACTCGGTGCAATCGGTGCGCTTTCGAAGCCATTTCCACCCGCAGAAATCCTCGAAGTGATCAACTCACACGTGCATGGTCCAACCTCTGATTCAGTGTGAAGCACCGCGCACACCCGATGTCTCACGCTGAGACATAGCGAAAACACTTAGCCACAAAGAGTCATAAGAGCACAAAAGCTTTCCTGCTTGTTTATGTGGTTCTGTGACTTTTGTGGCTAACAAAATTGTGTGGGCACGGGCGTTGCAGAGTGGACTGCGTATGACATTGGTCCGTCCTCGCATTACGAAATGATTCCGGTGAATCGATCGGTGGCGCTCGGAGAGTGGCCGAGAGCTACCTATCGCACTCAGAATCATTTCATCGATGGCGGCATCTGGGGGCAGCTTCCGGGTAACACCGTAAGATCTCAGATTGGCGGTTAATCCAACCGCACCAGGGTGCAGCCTGTCGGGGGACGGGCTGCACTCTCTCTCAATTTACAGTTGGCACATAGGGTACAATCCCTACGCATGCCGCATTACATAGATTTAGAGACCTGGCCGCGACGCGCCGTCTTCGAGTTTTATCTTCCGTTCGACAAACCTTACTTCAACGTCTGTACGCAACTTGATGTCACCAGCTTGCTCAAGGCATTGAAGCAACGCCCCGGCGCGAGCGTGTGGCTGACTTACCATTACCTCGCGCTGCGCGTTGCAAATGAAATTGAACCGTTTCGCTATCGCCTGCGACAAGGTAAGGTGCTGGTCCATGACGTTATCAATGGCGGCACCACGATCATTCTTCCCAACGAAACATTCACACTCGTCTACTTCGACCATGCCGTGAGCTTCTCGAAGTTTATGGAAGGCGCGACTAAAGCAGTCGAGGAGATTAAAAACGGCGACTGGGCGTTTCGGCCAAAACATGAAGACGACGCGCGCATCCACTGCACTACGCTTCCGTGGATCGCGTTCACGAGCTTCTCACACGCACGTCGCTGGGGACGCGAGGATTCAGTCCCCAAAATTTCCTTCGGCAAGTTCATCAAAAATGGCGATCGCACGCTTTTGCCATTCTCCGTCGAAGTGCACCATTCACTGATGGACGGCCTGCACGTTGGCCGTTACATTGCGCGCATCGAAGAACTGCTCGCTCAGCCGGAAACCTTTCTCGACTAAATGCGCAAAATCATTCTCGCAGTCATCGTGCTCGTCGTTCTCGGCAGCGCAACTGCTTTTCTTGTCTATCGTTATAAAAACAAGCCGGTGCCGACGCCGCTTGGTTGGAAAGCCAACGTCACAACCATAGTGGGCGATGGATCTCCACTCGTTCTCTCCGATCCGTTTGGAGTTGCGGTGGCTGCTGACGGAACAATCTACATCGCCGATGCCGGCGAAAGTAATCGCATTCGCAAGCTTTCGCCGGATGGAAACGTCACGACACTCGCGGGCGGCAGTGAAGGATTTGCTGACGGTGCGGGAGCAGCAGCGTCTTTCAACACGCCCTCTGCGCTCGCGCTCGGACCCGACGGCAATCTCTACGTCGCCGATACCGGAAACAATCGCATTCGCAAGATCGCTCCTGATGGAAAGGTCTCGACGGTTGCAGGCAACGGCAGCGCGGGTTACGTCGATGGACCAGTAGCGCAGGCGCAGTTCAATGGGCCGATCGGTTTGGCTGTTAGTAAAGGTGGCGACATTTACGTCGCCGACACGTACAACGACGTGATCCGGATGATCACGACTGGGGGCGAAGTAACGACGATCGCAGGTGGCGGCACTCCCGGATATGCGGATGGTAAACAGAATGTCGCGCTCTTCGACACGCCATCGGGAATTATCGTAGTCGAGGACAGTAGCCTGATCGTTGCTGATACCGGTAATCGGCGTCTTCGTAAGGTCAGTGCGGAAGGTGATGTGACTACGCTGCCGATCTCCGGTGAGGAACTCTCCAGACCTATCGGCCTGGCGTTTTCTCACGATCACTTTCTTTATGTCACTGAGCTGGATCGATCACGAGTTGTGCAAGTCGCACCGGACGGGACGGCACGTGTTATTGGGACGCAATTCAATCAACCCACTGGAATAGCGATCGGACCGCGCATTAACAAACCGGCAGAGCTTTTCGTTGCCGATAGCGGCGACTATTTGGTTAGAAAGCTCGACCAGACGAGCGCTGCAACTGTTGACGATCCGTTGCCGAAACTCACAAACGAAACCCTCGGCCAGCAGTCACTGATCTGGCCGGTCGATCCGCAACAGAGTCCACACGAAGTCGTCGCCACGATGGGCGAAGTGCGCGGCAGTTTCGATTCTGATGATAGTCGTCACCATCTTCACAGCGGGCTCGATGTCTTTGGTGCTTACGGGGAAACTGTTCGTGCCGTGCGTTCGGAGAAAGTTGTCAGCCCACAATCGAACTGGGGGTTTGATTCGCTTAATGAGGGTTTTCGTGTTGGCGTGGTCTCGTACATTCACCTGCACGTCGGTCGCGATAAAGACGGGAGGATGTTTGACGATCCACGTTTCATTCCGGTGAACAACGGTGAAGGGAAACTGGAACGAGTGCGAGTCAGACGTGGCGCGCGTTTTCAGCCCGGCGATGCTCTCGGGACGATTAACAAGATGTATCACGTTCACATGAACATTGGACCACCGGGCGGTGAGATCAATCCGCTTTCGCTCACGCCTGTTGGTTTCAAAGATGATATTCCGCCAACGATCGAGAAGGATGGCATTCAATTGTTCGATGCGAATGGTGCGCGCATACAAGAGAAGCAGGAGGATCGCTTGATGGTGAGTGGGCCCGTACGGATCGTTGTGGATGCGTTTGATCGAACGAACCTTAATCCTGATCGGCGGCGGCTTGGGCTGTACAAGCTCGGTTACCAGGTGCTCAAAGCCGATGGGACACCATTTGAACAGCCACGTCTCAATATTCTTTTCAATCGACTGCCGGATGACAGAGAAGCGACGAAGGTTGCGTATGCGGACGAAAGTGGGATCACAGTTTATGGCAGTAAGTCGACAAGATTTCTTTACGAGGTGACGAACACTGTCCGTGATGGCCACGTGTCGCGCGGTGTTTGGGACACGACTCAGTTGCCGAAAGGCGATTACGTTCTTCGGATCATCGCAGCAGATTTCTCCGGCAATGAGGCCCAACAAGGCCGCGATATTCTGATCCGCGTTGATCGGTGATTTAGATCCGTAAAATCCGCGTTTGCTTGAAAACCACCACGTGTTGCAAGATACAACTTGATTTCCGAATACATACAACGCGCGCTTGAGGAGGACATCGGCGCCGGCGATGTGACGACGAACACAATTGTGCCCCCCGGTGCGTCGCTGCGTGGTCGAATCGTCGCGAAACAAGATGGAATCGTCGCCGGATTGGACGTCGCAAGGCACGTTTTTCTCACCTTAGACGAGCGTGTGAGATTTGTTGCAAAGGTAGACGATGGCTCGAGAGTCACGCGACGTGACGTGTTGGCAGAAGTTGAAGGACCAGCACGAGCACTCCTCACCGGCGAACGCACCGCCTTGAATTTCCTGGGCCGCATGTCTGGCATCGCCACTCTCACGCGAAAGTTCGTCGACGCAATCGCGAGCACACGCGCAACGATTCTCGACACACGCAAAACAGCGCCCGGTCTGCGTATGACGGACAAGCTAGCCGTTCGTCTCGGTGGTGGGGAAAACCACCGCACGGGTCTGTTCGACATGGTTTTAATTAAGGACAACCACATCGACTTTGCCGGCTCAATCACGCAAGCAGTCGAACGTGTGCGCGCGGCTGGAACAAAGCTCGAGATAGAAGTCGAAACACGCACACTCGACGACGTTCGCGAAGCTCTGGCGCTCAGAGTTGAACGCATACTGCTCGACAACATGTCGCCTGACACAATGCGCGAGGCAGTCGCGATCTGCGGCGACAGAGCCAAACTCGAAGCGTCTGGCAACGTTACGCTCGATAATGTGCTCGAAGTTGCGAAGACTGGTGTCGATTACATTTCAGTGGGCGCTTTGACGCACTCGCCGGCAGTGTTTGATGTGAGTCTTGAATTTGTTGGTTGAAAAGATGATTACTACTGACACGACAACTGATGCGATCTACGAAAAACTGAGCCGGCTTCTGTCTGACACGGTGCCCGACTTCGAGCTTCGTCTCAAAGCTGAGCTCGCGGCAGAGATCAATCGACTCAAAGTTGAGAAGAACGCCGTTATACTCGGTCACAACTACATGGAACCGGCGCTCTTTCATTCGATTCCTGATTTCGTTGGCGACTCGCTCGAGCTCAGCCGTAAAGCTGCGGAGACTGACAAGGACATCATCGTGTTTTGCGGCGTGAAGTTCATGGCTGAGACGGCGAAGATTTTGAATCCGACGAAGAAAGTGCTCATACCATCCGAGAAAGCGGGTTGTTCGCTTGCGGCCAGTATCACTGCGGAAGACGTGCGCGAGTTGAAACGTCGATTTCCTGGCGTTCCGGTCGTGACGTACATCAATACTTATGCAGACGTGAAAGCGGAGTCTGATATTTGCTGCACGTCGTCGAATGCAGTTGCGGTTGTTAAGTCTCTGAAAACGGATAAGGTAATCTTTATTCCTGACGAGTATCTCGCCGGCAACGTCGCGCGTGAGACCGGTAAGCAGATCATCTTCCCGACGCGCGAGCCGCGTATGCGTTTTCCGAACGAGCTCGAATACGAGATGATCGGTTGGCCCGGCCGCTGCGAGGTGCACGAGAAGTTTAGCGTCGAAGATATTCAGAACGTGCGGAAGCAGTTTCCTGATGTGGTGATACTGGCCCATCCGGAGTGTAGTCCCGAAGTTGTTGCTGCCTCAGACTTCTCGGGCAGCACGACGGCGATGATCCGTTACGTCGAGCAAACGAATGCGCCGCGGTATTTGCTGCTGACGGAGTGCTCGATGGGCGACAATATCGCCGCTGCGAATCCCGATAAGGACATGTTGCGGCTGTGCAGCGTGCGTTGTCCGCACATGAACCAGATCACGCTCGAGGATACGCTGGAATCGTTGCAAAAAGAGCAGTTTGAGATCGTCATCGACGAAGACATTCGCCGCCGGGCGTTACGTTCAGTCCAGCGGATGCTCGAAATCGGAAAAGAAGACTGACCGCGGATTTACGCGGATAAACGCGGATGGCAAACGCTGAAGTTTTGATCATCGGTTGCGGAATTGCCGGTGCGACTGCTGCTCTACGTCTCGCTCGAAATCCCGGTCGACAAATCACCATAATCACGCGCGCGTCCGACGCTCACGAATCAAATACGCGCTACGCGCAGGGCGGCATCATCGGCCGCGGACCTCACGATACTTCGGAGTTGCTCTTCGAAGACATCGTTGCCGCCGGAGCGGGCGTGACTTCACCCAAGGCCGCGCGGATTCTCGCTGACGAAGGTCCACAACTGCTGAATGAAGTGCTTGAGCGCACGGCTCACGTTGTTTTCGATCACGACGAAGAAGGTCAACCCGTTTGGGGACAGGAAGCTGCACACTCACGCCGCAGAATTCTTCACGTTGGCGACGCGACTGGCCGCGCGATCATGAACGGCCTGGTCGCCGCGCTTAAGAACTATTCAAACATCAAGATCAAATCAGACGCGACTGCTGTTGACCTCATTACGTTTCCGCACCATTCGCGCAATCCCTTGGACAACTACGGCGAAGTCTCGTGTCACGGTTGTTACGTTTTCGATCGCACTGAGAAAACTGTTCATCGTTATCTCGCGAGCGCGACAGTTCTCGCGACCGGGGGATTGGGAAGGATATATCGGAACACGACGAATCCGATCGGTGCCCGTGGTGATGGCCTCGCGATGGCCCATCGCGCCGGCGCACGAATCGCGAATGCCGAGTATGTTCAGTTTCATCCGACCGCACTTGCAGCGCCGGGGGCTGAAGGTTTGCTGATCAGCGAGGCGGTTCGTGGTGAAGGCGGCGTGTTGCTGACGCCCGAGCTGCGGCCTTTCATGGAGCACTATTCGCCGGAGTGGAAGGATCTCGCGTCGCGCGATGTGGTTGCGCGCGCTATTCATCACGAGATGGAAGCGCATGCTTACTCATACGTGTTGCTTGACATCGCTTCACACATGCCTGCGGAGAAGATTCGCGAACGCTTTCCTTTTATTTATGACCAGTGTTTGAAGGTTGGGCTCGACATCTCGCGCGAGCCGGTGCCGGTCGTGCCGGCGGCGCACTATTTTTGTGGTGGCGTGCTGGTGGATGAATGGGCGCGTTCGACGATTCGTAACTTGTTTGCGGTTGGTGAGATCAGTTGTACGGGTGTGCACGGCGCGAACCGGCTCGCTTCGACGTCGCTTCTTGAAGGACTCGTCTGGGGAAATCGTGCGGCGCTGGAGATCGACAGAGTGCTAAGTGAAGGGAATGGTCGCACGCCGCGATTTGAAGACATTCCGCCGTGGGATGAGAGCGGGTTGAGTGCCGACCCGGATCCGGCGTTGATCCAGGGCGACATGCAGACGATTCAGAACATCATGTGGCATTACGTCGGGCTCGTGCGTAGCGCGGATCGTTTGTCGCGTGCGATTCGCGAGCTGCGGCACCTGTGGAATGAGATCGAAACGTTTTACAGGACGACGAAGCTTTCTGACGGGTTGATCGGGTTGCGCAATGCGGTTGAAGTGGCGTTGATCGTGGCGCAGGCGGCGCAACACAACCGGCAGAGTCGCGGCAGTCACTATCGACAAGACTCGGTGACGGTCACAGGCGATCGACTGATATAGGTGGCTCGGCACGGGTGGCCACGGAGGGCCACCCCTACAGTTGTAGTCAACCACGCCCGTTCGTCGATGGTGC
>DATFDT010000019.1:0-6997 GCA_035251975.1 Pyrinomonadaceae bacterium
GCGCCGTTTCCAGCCCTTCAAGATAGTCGCGGAAACTGGGTTCGTATTCCGCGAGCTCCTCAACCTCTTTCAGCGTCTGCCGCACGCGCGTGACCGCCGCACCATCATCTTCATAAACCCGGCTGTAACTCGACTGGCACAGCGTCGTCAGCTTCTCAACATTCGCTAACCGCCGGCGCTCTTCTTCCAACTTCTCATCTTCACCAGGTGACAACTGCGCGCGCTCGAGCTCGGCAATCTGAAACTTCAACGTGTCAACAAGCTGAAACTTCTTCGCCTCGTCGTGCCGCAACGAATCGAGCTCACGCCGCACGGCCGTCCAGCGCTGGTAAGCTTCAGCCACTTCACCGCGCAACGCGCCATTGCCGGCAAACGCATCGAGTATCTCGAGATGCGTTTCGGGATTGAACAGCGTCTGTTGCTCGCCCTGGCCGTGAATGTCGACCAGGTATGGCCGCAGGTCGCGCAACAACGACTGCGTCGCGAGTTGATTGTTGATGAAGATTTTGTTGCGGCCGGTTGAGGAAAGCTCGCGACGAATGATGAGCTCGCTCGTCTGTTCGAGCCCCGCGTTTTCAAGCAGCAGCTCGAGATCCGGATTCGGAGTAACTGAGAATAATCCTTCAATCGATCCGCGTTCAGCGCCCGACTTGATGAGGTCGCTGGAGAAGCGTCCACCAATCAACACGCCGAGCGCATCCACGATGATCGACTTACCCGAGCCAGTCTCGCCGGTGAGCAGATTGAGACCACCCTCAAACTCAACCTGCATGTCGTCGATTAGAGCGATGTTGGAGATGTTCAGGAACTGAAGCATCGGTATCCACAGATTTTCGCAGACATGCGCAGTTTTGAAAACTGCGCATGCCGCGAAAAATCTGCGGGGGATATTCCTTAGAACGTGTACCGCAGCGCGAACTGCATTACGCGGCCGGCTTTGGTTTCATTCAGAGGGGCTTGAGTTGAGGTGAAACGACCGAAGTCGGATGTCGGACTGCCGCCCAGGAACGGATCGAAGTCCAAACTCAGGTCAGCGATGGTAAGCCCATCGAAACGCTGCGTGTTGGTGACGTTGAATACTTCCCAGCGGAACTGCAAGTTGTGACCTTCCTTTATTCGGAACGATTTGTAAAGTCCCATGTCCAGAGAAATATATCCCTGACCACGAAGAACGTTTCTGTCGCCCACTTCGCCTGGTCTAGCGTTCCGGAAGCTCTGATAGACAGCGGTCGGATCGCTGAACACGTTTGGCTGTCCGTCTGGTCCATTGCGGGTCGGCGACGACTGCACCGGCTGAACCCGAACGCCGTTTGACTGCACGTTCCAGTTTGTGGCCCAGACGCAGCAATCGAACGGTGTTTGAATCGGCAGAGCACTGTTCCAGCGGAAGATTCCCGTACTTTGCCAGCCGCCAAACACCTGCTCGACGAAACTACTCGAGTTCGACAAGAACCGTTTACCACGCCCGAACGGAAGTCCAACTACCCAGTTCGCATTGATGATGTGTCGAGCATCAAAATCCGAAGTAGCGTAGTTGTTATCCGGGGTGAGCGCGTTAACGATGAATGCCGTACCGTAGCTGTTGGCGTTCTGCAAGCCCGAAGCGTTGTCCAGCGAGTGACCGTACGTGTAGTTGAAATCGAACGTCACGTCGTCGCGCAGGCGCTGACGCACGCTCAATTGCAACGCGTTGTAGTTTGAATGAGCAACAGTCGAGAATGCTGAGAGCGCGCCAAACTGTGGCTGGTAGAACATGTTGTTGAACTTCGCCGGTCCACCGCCGAACGGGCACGTCGTGCAGTTTGGACTGTCGTCCCAGAGCAACTGCAGGAACGTGTAGTCGCGGACTTCGAAGCCTCCCAAAGCTTCCGACGCGATAAAACCATAGGCAGCTTGCGTCGGCGTCAGTGAAGGATCGCCGAACCAGTCGGGCATGAATGGGAACAGGTTGTTGAAGAATGGAATGTCAGGGATCGACGTGATCTCGCGGTTTGCATACGCGTATTGCACGAGGGCGTTGACCGCGTCGTAATAGCTCAACCCCGTCTGCGGATCCTTGATGTTGTTGAGCTGCATGATGTCGCGCGAGGCCAGCAGGTTGCGGGCCCAGCGGCCCACGTAGCTCGCTTCGAACGACAGGCCTTTACCGATTTCACGCCCGTACGAGAAGTTGAAACTGTAGTTGTACGGAGTTGTGATTCCCTGATCCAGCGAGACTTCGATGCGTTGATCTTCGTCCGATGGCACTGTCAGCGGAAACTGCAACGTTGCCGGAATCGGACCCGACGAGCCCGGGAAGGGCAGCGTACGAACACCGGGGTTCAAGCCGTTAAACAGCGGTCCAAGGTCAGGATCGATCACGTCAAACGTGTTCGCGTTGATGTTACGTGCTGAAGTGAAGCCGGCCAGGTTGTTCAGATCGAAATTGACGGCGAGCTGGCTGCCAATGCGATCGTAAGTTACGCGGAAGCCGCTGCGAATAACAGCCTTTCCGTCTTTTCCTAAAATCTTGCCTAGATTCGGGGACCAGGCGAAGGAGACTGCCGGCGCGAAGTTGTTCCAATCCTGCTTGTAATAGCCGGACGCATTATTCGCCTTGCCGCCCAGTACGAAAGTGATTGGATCAGTGAAAGGTACGCCCTGGTCTGCGCTTGCCCGACGCTGATCGAAATAGTCAGTCAAGCTCACGTTCGGAACGACCTGAAGGCCATTCTTTTCGTAGACCGGCGTTGATGTTGACCAGCGAACGCCGTAGTTGAACGTGAAGTTAGGACGCATGCGCCATGAATCCTGGACGTATGCTTCGTATTCCTGAGTTGCAAAGGCGCGATCTGTCGGTGTGCCGACTTGTTGCAGTTGTCCGCTCCCGTCGTACACGAGATTCGCGCTGTATTGTGAATAACGGCCGATCACGGACGCGAGCGCATCGCGCAGTTCGCTGCCGCTCTCAAAATCGGAGAACGGATCGAGGATAACCGCACCCGATGCGTTGTAGAACGACGGGTTGATAATGGCTTCATCGAATGAGGCGCCAGTCGAAACGCGGTTGTTGGTGATCAACCGGACGTTGCCGCCAATTCCCCACGTGTGATTTCCGCGCACCCACGAAATATCGTCCACAAAGTTATGAACTGGTGTGGTTCTCGCCAATTCGCGGCGGAAACCCGATGGCGAAAAGATGAAGCGGAAGTTGACCCGGTTTTCGGTCGACTCACCACCCTGCGTGAAGGCTGCGCGCGTCAAACCATAATTGAAACGATTGACGAGCGAAGGATTGAGCGTCCAGATATGACCGACGGCCACACCCTTCGGATGGTTCCAGGTGGTCAATGCCGGCGTGTCGGGAAAGCACTGTATGTTGTCAGGGGCGACGCTGCAATCGGAACCGCCATACACAGCACGCGTAACGAGATCGTTCTGATAGTTGCCACGCAGAAACAACTGCTGGTTATTCGTCAGGTTAAAGTCGAAACGGGCGATGTAAGTGTTCAGCTCTGTCGGCGTACGCGCATTGAAGCGAAATCCGCTGGTGTTGAGACCATCGCCGACGGTGGTGTCGTTGGCTGGATACTTTTGCGACGCCGCCGCCAGAAAAGCGAGTGCATCCGGGTTGATGCCCGGAGTTTCACCGTTGAACGCATTGTATGCGGCGTTGATCTCAGCGGGCGTCAGACAGTCGACACCTGATGGCGTTCCTGCCGGACAGCCGGGATCGCTGAAGCCACTTTCCGTGCGATAGCGCACGATGCCCTGGCCCAACGTCGGCAGCGGTACTTCGCGGACGACTGACGTGGCGGTCGCTTCGCGAAAGCCTTCGTAGGTAAAGAAGAAGAACGCTTTGTCTTTCTTGATTGGACCACCAACCGATCCGCCGAAGATGTTTCGCAGTAACTGCGGACGCTCAACTCCCGCCGCGTTATTAAAGAAATCGTTTGCGGTAGTAACGGTGTTGCGATGAATTTCAAAAAGCGAGCCGTGCCACTGATTCGATCCGGAGCGCGTGACGAGTGAAACCTGCGCGCCCGAAGAACGGCCTTGTTCGGCGTTCGGGTTAGTGGTGGTTACGCGAAATTCCTGCAACGAGTCGCGAGTGACTCTCAACACGCTCGCGAACGCTTCGTCAGTTACGACGTCGAGACCATCCTGTTGCTCGTTGACGTCAACACCGTCGAGCGTAATGTTCGACTGGTCTGCGCGTCCGCCATTCACGTAGCCGGTTCGGCTCACACCGGGTTGCAGCGACAGCAAACCGACGACGTTGTTCGCATTAAGCGGTAATTCAGTGATGCGCTTGCGCTCGAATGAATTGCCAATCGTCGCGTCGCTGGTGTTGATGGCTGTCTCTGCGGCGGAAGTGACGTCAACGGTTTCCGAAACCGCGCCGATTTCGAGTGGCACGTCTCTGACTGTCGGTGTATCGACGAGCGCTTGCACACCGGAGGCTGACGCTGTCTTAAATCCCGCGGCGGTAACTTCGAGTCGATATGTACCGGGCGGGATAGCCGTAAAGTTGTATTGACCGTCGTCATTGGTCTGTTGAGTACGTGTAAAGTTTTTTGAAGGGTCGGTAAGAGTGACGGTCGCACCCTTCACGAGATTACCATTGGGGTCTTGAACCGTGCCGCGAACAGTCGTACCGCCTGCCTGTCCAAAACTGTTCACAGCGCACAGTATTAAAACCAGAAATAAAGCTACAGAAAAACTTCCGAATCTGAGTTTACTCATAGCAAATCTCCCTGATTTCCTTTTACTTGCTAAGGCTTGAATCCGTTGAACAAAGGATCAACGGTGGACGGGTTGTGCCTTCAATTGGGGGAGACAAAGGCGACTCGCGAAGACGCAGTTATTGTTCCAAGCTGCCCGCTCGCACAGAACTGAGGAAAAGCGCAGCAATTATAGGCCAATTACTGGTTGCCATCAAAAATAATTCCAAAAACCCTCATCCGACATTGCGGATTTTGAATTGCAAAATTTTGGAATTCGACCGCGGGAAAATGCATCGGCACATATTTCACAGATCTTCGTTAATAGATCTGTGTAATCTTCGGCCTGGGGAAATTAGTCGCATGGCAATCAACCCGATCGACATTCTGCTGGTGATCGTGATCCTTTTGAGCGTGCTCAATGGTTACCGGCGTGGGTTTGTGCACGGTATGCTTGACCTCGCCGGCTGGGTGCTGAGTTTGATCGCGGGATTGCGTTACTACCAGCCGCTCGCGCAGTGGTTTGGCCCACGCATCGACACGTGGTCCGAGGTGTGGGACCAACCGATTGCTTTTGTGCTGATCGCAATATTCGCCGGCGTGCTGGTGCACGCGATTGGTTACGCGCTGTTGCGCCGTCTGCCCGAAGACATTGATGAGCGACAAACGAACCAGGGGTTTGGCGTTATTCCCGGTTTTGTGAATGGATTGATCATCGTTGCGATCCTCTCGGCACTGCTGCTCGCGCTTCCGTTGAGTGAGGGTTTGAGCGAGCGCACACGCGATAGCGCGATCGTCAATCGACTCGCGGTTTATGCAGAGCGACTCGAGGCGCAGCTTCGGCCGGTGTTCGGTGAGGCGATAGCGCGCACGATGAACCTGCTCACGATTCGTCCCGATTCGGACGAGAAAGTCACACTCCCGTTCAAAGTCGAGAACCCGCGGCCTCGTCCTGATCTTGAAAAGCAGATGTTGGATCTCGTGAACCAGGAAAGACAAGCCGCAGGTCTGAATCCCCTCGCGGCCGATCCGGAGTTAATGCAAGTGGCGCGACAACATTCGACAGACATGTTTGCGCGTGGTTACTTCGCGCACGATACCCCGGAAGGATTGACGCCGTTTGATCGGATGAATAAGGCGGGTGTGCGTTTCCTCACGGCAGGTGAGAACCTCGCGCTCGCGCCGACTCTTCCTTTGGCCCACACCGGTCTGATGAACTCTCCCGGCCATCGTGCAAACATCCTGCGCCCACAGTTCGGCCGAGTCGGGATCGGCGTCATGGACGGCGGCATGCGCGGCCTGATGGTCAGCCAGGAATTCAGAAACTAATGTAGACAGGATTTACAGATTTTTCAGGATGAACAAGATACTTTCTTGTAAATCCTGTTTTCATCTTGTTAATCCTGTCTACTGCTTCTCTTTCGGTACAACCTCGATCGATAGTCTTTGAACTCCGCGAATTACCGTGACCGGCACGCGCTTTCCGATCCGCTCATCAGTCAACAACCTGTGCAGATCGTCGATCCCGCGAATCGGAACGCCATCAAACTCAACCAACAGATCGCCCGCGAGCAGTCCAGCTTCTCTTGCCGCACTCGCCTCGCCGTTAGTCTCAAACGAAACCACGAGGACTCCGGTCTCGACCGGCAATTGATAGAACCGAACAATCCGTCGCGGTATCGGCACGTTCTGCCCCGCCAAACCGATGTAACTGCGACTGATCTTCCCATCGCGTATCAATCTTCCTGCGACAAACTTCGCGGTCTCGATTGACGTCGCAAAACAGATCCCCTGCGCCGGAAGAATCATGGCCGTGTTCACGCCGATCACTTCGCCGCGCGAGTTGACCAGCGGCCCGCCCGAATTTCCCGGATTCAACGCTGCGTCTGTCTGGATAACTCCGTCCATCAGCCGCCCCGATTGTGCTCGCAGCGAGCGGCCGAGCGCGCTCACCACACCGGCGGTTACCGAATACTGAAACCCGAACGGATTTCCGATCGCGATCACGAGTTGGCCGACGCGAATCGAGTTTGAATCTCCGAGCTCGGCCGGCACGAGATTTGGCGCCGTGATGCGAATCACAGCCAGATCCGTGTCTGGATCGTCACCAATTAACTGTGCCTGAAAACGCCTTCCGTCCATCAGCGTGACGTCGATCTTCGACGCGCCATGGACGACGTGACTGTTGGTCAGAATGAACCCGTCGGGCGTAAACACGAACCCCGAGCCGGTCCCGCTAATTTCATTCGGTCCCTGCCCGCGTCGCTGACTTTGCCTGGGCACACCTGTTACCT
>DATFDT010000020.1:0-13632 GCA_035251975.1 Pyrinomonadaceae bacterium
AGAGAAGAGCGCGATCGAGACTTTTTGTGCAAAGCCCGTCTAATCGTCTAATCTCTTTCGACGATGAAGAAGTAGTCGCCGGGAATCCGTTGCTCCTTGCCGTCCGCGTCATTCACATAAAGTCGCAAATCATAATAGCCGGCGGGCAGTTGCCTCGCGGGAATTACCACCACCACTGCGCGATCATCGTGGCTGGCGAGCGTCACAGGTTTAGTTTGCGTGCGATCGTCAAGTTCGGCGCGATAGTTTGAACCTCGACTCCCGGTTTCAGGCAGCAATAGAGAGATTTTCAATTCGCCGACGCCATTATTTATTTTGACTCTTTGGACCTTTGTATCGCTGGGGTTCCGCCTGCTCGCGGTGCTTGTGAGAGTTAAAGCTAGAGAGTTTTGCGGTCCAGGACGAAGCAGGGCGGCAACAACTATCACTACCAGTGTTGACAGTCCGATCGCTGCGTATTTCAAACGTGGACCACGGAAAAAAGCGCTGAGCTGTTCATAGAAGCTGGCGGGTTTGGGGGTTGTATGGGGTTTCTCAATACGATCCAAAGCCACCCCGAAGGTGTAATTTAGTCTCCCTTCAGGCGAAGCCAGATAGTGGCTCTCAAACCACTGCCGATCGGTTTGAGCCATGTCACCGGCTTGATACTCCTCGATTAGTTCTTCCTTTGATATCTCGAGCTCGTCGAAGAGCTCGTCGTCGGTTATTAATCGCTCTTCGATCTTTTCCTGCTCATCCTCGCTCAGATGGCCTAAAAGATAGTCTCGGACTCTGATTTGATCGTTATTGCTAAGTGCCATTCGGAACTACTTTCCGGCCGTCGGGGAGGACCTTCTAGTAACTATGGTTTCCTGACCAAAAGTGTTTCGTTCATCCCGGTGAGCTGCAATCTTCGTGTAATACAGTCCTTGAGGCGTGCATGGATATGACACACCTTTATTCTTAGAGCGTTTCGAGAAATTTTCAATTCATCGGCCAGTGCTTTCCGATTTCGAATCTTTTCGTTTTTCTCTCCTACATGATATCGCAGGGCCAAATCACTCTCGGCAGGAGGCAACTCCTGTAAACAATCATCAAGATAATCCTGCACCTGCTCAACCTCTGCCGGATCGAGAGTCGAGGGAGGCGGGTTTGGCAGTGGTTTTTTCTTTAAGGACTCAAGGTAGATCTTTTTGGCCACCGCGTAAAAGTACAAGGCCGGATTACCGTCGTAGTTTTCGATCAACCAATCGACTTTCGAAATTACTACATCGACAGACTTATCCGCCAGATCTTCCGCGTCACAACAACCGCGACAAGCAAAGATTCGAATCAACTTAAATCGAATTCTCTCGTATTTTGTGCCTGCCGTGTTGCGGTCCGAATCGAGCCAGAGCAGTAGCTTGTCGAAGTTTTCCTTAGTGGGCCCAACTCTACTCATCTAGGCTATGTTTCGACTCCTGAGCAATGGGATTTCTCTGTGCAACCTCTGTGTCCTCTGTGTCTCTGTGGTGTGGTTTTACTCGGAATTCATCAACCACAGAGACACAAAGGACACTGAGGTTGCACAGAGAAGAGCGCGATCGAGACTTTTTGTGCAAAGCCTTTTCGTCAAGACAGGTCACGGAGAAGATCTCAAAAAGAAAGACGGACTTTTTGCAACTTTTTCATGCAACGCCGTTAAAGCATAAAGAGCACTGAATGTCTCTGCAGACCGAGTGTATCACGCAGTAGTTTGGAAGCTGCAAATCTGCCCTAAGGCCCAACCACCTATGTTTATAAGTGTCGCTCTTCCCTACGTACCTAAAATGTCTTATAGTCCGTACCGTTGTTCTACTCCCCGTAGTTCTGCAAGCCCAACCCATCTCGAAACCAGGCGAATAGATCTGTCAACATGAACCCTCATTCATTTATGAACAATAAATCTCTAAGTCTCCTGATCCTGCTTGCACTCGGCCTGGCGGCGGTTTTTGCGCCCAAGTCTACTGGAGTTTCAGTGGAGTGGCCCAATATTCCCCACACGCAAAGCACGGAAGCAGCGCGACACGATTTTGGCCGGCTGCCGCTGAGTTTTGAAGTCAACCAGGGGCAGGCTGATGCGCGCGTTAAGTTTCTCGCTCGCGGGCAGGGCTATGGGATTTTTCTCACCGGCAACGGCGCGGCGTTCTCATTGAACGGCTCTGCGCTGCACATGCACTATAAAGACGCCGCAACAGCGCCTCGCATCACCGGCGTCGATCAACTACCCGGCAAGGTTAATTATCTCGCCGGCAATAAGTCATCCGAGTGGCGCACGAACATTCCAACTTACGAGCGCGTTCGATACGAACAGATTTATCCGGGGATCGATCTGGTCTATTACGGCAATCAACGACAACTCGAGTACGACTTCGTGATCGCACCGGGCGCGAGTTTCAAACAAATCCGATTAGCTTTCGACGGCGCAGACAAACTGAAACTCAACCGCAGCGGCGATCTAATCCTTAAGTCCGGCGCGCAAGCAATCACTCTGCTGCGTCCGAAGGCTTACCAAAACATCGATAACAAGAAACGCGAGATATCGGTCCGTTACTCACTGAAACGACGCGGTGAAGTCACTTTCAAGGTCGGCAACTACGACAAGTCTCAACCACTCGTAATCGATCCGTTGCTGGTCTATTCAACCTTCCTCGGCGGCAGCGGTCAGGACACGGGCAACGGCGTTGCGGTCGATTCATCAGGCAACGTCTATATCGCCGGCCAAACCGTTTCACCCAACTTCCCGACCACCGTACCTTTACTCGCACCATACGGCGGTAATGCAGATGCTTTCGTCGCGAAGCTGAACGCGAACGGCTCGGCCCTTATCTATTCGACTTTTTTGGGTGGGAACCTCAACGATATCGCTACAAGCATCGCAGTTGATAACGCCGGGAATGCTTATGTAACCGGCGAAACCAACTCCGGTAATTTTCCCGTTTTCAACGCGCTGCATCCTACGTTGTCTGGTAATCCTAGTGACGCGTTTGTCGCCGAGTTGAATAGCACCGGCTCAGCCCTGGTCTACTCGACATATCTCGGCGGTCACAGTGATGATAGTGGAAACGCAATCGCGGTGGACAATGCCGGCAACGCCTACATAACGGGCAACACCTTGTCGAGGGACTTCCCAACGACGAATCCGGTTCGAGCTAATCGCTCCGGTCATGCCATCTTCAAGTCGATGGACGCCGCCGTCAATTGGGGGCCAAGCGACTCAGGCTTGGCAGCTTCGTTAATCATCGACCTCGTCTTTCAACCCGGTAACTCATCAATTGTCTACGCCGCCACCGATACAGGCTTGTTCAAATCAACTGACAGCGGTGCACACTGGATTCCCCTGCCTGGCTCGCCGCCTTTTATTTATAGTGAACTCGCAATCGATCCGGTGAACCCGGCCATCATCTATGTAGCAACGAATGGAGGAGTGTTTAAGAGTACTGACGGCGGCAATAACTTTACGCTCAGCAATACCGGGATTGATACACACGTGCGATCGATAGCGGTCGATCCGGTTACGCCCACTATTCTTTACGCGGCCATCGGCGGTGGCCCGTACTTTAAATCTGTAAATGGTGGCGCAAGCTGGACCCAGAATTTAATAAACGGGGCTTCGAGAGTCGACAGTATTACTATCGACCCGAACACACCGACTACGCTCTTCGCTGACACAGACAGCGGTATTTTCAGAAGCACAGATTCGGGCGCGAATTGGACGGAACTCAATACGGGCATTGCGGATTTTCATTCCGTCAATAGCATCACGATCGATCCGGTAAATAACATTATCTACGCTGCCACGACGTCTGGCATTAGGAAATCTACGAATGGCGGCAATACCTGGACTCACGTATCCGGGAACACCCCTTTCGATTTCTTAAGCGTCGCCTTTGACCCGACAAACCCGGCCGTGTTTTACGGTGCGACCGCTATTCAGATTCGGAAAACTATCGATGGCGGCAACACGTGGAACGACAGCGACAATGGATTTTCGAGAACGCGAATCTCTGCTTTAATCGCCAACCCGACGCAACCGTCAACTCTATTCGTCGGCACAACGAGCACCTCTGACGTCTTCGTAACGAAGTTGAGCGCTGGAGGAACATCACAGATTTATTCGACGTACCTGGGCGGCGATCTACTAGACCTGGGAAACGCCATCGCAGTGGATCCTTCGGGCAACGCTTACGTCACGGGTGTGACCAACTCAGTTAACTTTCCTACGGCGAACGCACTTCAGGGTAATAGAGGAGACAACTTTCCCGCCGGCGACGCGTTCGTAACCAAGCTCAATCCGAGTGGTTCGGCCCTCGTGTATTCAACCTATCTGGGCGCCGATTTCAACGACGCAGGCCGCGCGATCGCCGCTGACACAAACGGCAATGCTTACGTTTGTGGCACCACCGGATCGCAATCCTTTCCAACCGTAAACGCTTTCCAACCGCACAAGGCAAGTCTCTCTAGTGATGCCTTCGTGACAAAAATAAACGCCGCTGGTTCTGCGTTGATCTACTCCACGTATCTCGGAGGCGACAACAGCGATGATTGTGCTGGCCTCGCGATCGATGCAGCCGGAAGCGCGTACATAACCGGCGACACCAACTCGCCGGATTTCCCAACGCTTGCGCCAATGCAACCAGCGTTAAATGGAGGATTCCACGACGTATTCATAACGAGGCTTGCTCCTAATGGCTCCAGCCTGATCAACTCCACATACCTCGGTGGAACAAACCATGACTTTGGACGCGGCATAGCCCTCGACTCTTCACAGAACATCTACGTCGTCGGCACAACCAGCTCCACAGACTTTCCGACGCATAATCCGCTACAGCCAGGCTTCGGTGGTGGCTCGGATGTCTTCATCGCAAAGCTGCGTCCGGCGCCGGAAATTGTAGTAACGATGAGCGACTCTCCCGATCCGGTGAGCCTCGGCAGTAATCTGACTTACACGATCACTGTGAACAACATCGGCGAACTTCCGGCAACCGGCGTTACATTGACTGACAAGCTGCCGGCAGGCGCTACGCTCGTTTCCGCGAACTCGACGGCCGGCACGTGTACGGGCACGACTACAATAACCTGCGGTCTCGGAACGCTGAATGCCGGAGCAACAGTAACGGTCACGATAGTCGTCACGCCTCCGGAAGGAACGATCACCAATACGGCAACGGTGACGCTCAACGAGGCAGATGCTCCTGCTAACAACACAGCGACAGCCGAGACACTCGTGGACTCCGTCGACCTTTCTATTACAAAGAAAGCGGCGCAGGATCTCGTGGCGCCTGGAAGTACCCTCACGTTTTCACTGCTCGTGAAAAACAAGAGCGCAGCTCCCGCGGACGTAATTGTCGCCGACAATCTTCCCGCTGGTCTGACGTTGACGAAGTGCGTGGCGACAGGAAATGGAGTGTGTGGCGCAAACGGCAGTGTGACCTTTTCAAAACTTGCCGGGGGTGCTTCGGAAACGGTTCTTTTGACTGTTGCTGTTAGTGCATCAGCAACTGAAGGCACCGTCATCAGTAACACCGCTACCGTGAGCTCGCCGGTGCTCGATCCGGATACGTCAAACAACTCGTCTACCGCAAGCGTCACGGTCGCCGCTCTTCCGATTCTGCAGAAATCAAACGGCCTCATCGCGTTTGAACGATCCTTTTTCTCGCTGGTCCAGGAACCGAGTGGTATCTATACCGCGAAAGCGGACTTAACCGATGTGAAGTTGTTCAACGGCATTGCTGCCAACTCGGGCGCGGGAAAACCGGAGTGGTCTCCTGACGGCAGCAGGCTGGCGTTTCAGAAAAATACCTTTATCAACGACGGCGCCAACGAAATCTTCGTCATCAATGCTGACGGCAGCGGCCTCCTGAAGGTCACGGACAAAGCCTGGTTTAATAATCGCGGCATCACCTGGTCGCCTAACGGATCTCAAATCGCTTTCATCAGCGATGATGGACCACAGTCTATCCATATCGCCAACGCGGATGGGAGCGGCAGTTACGGGCTGCCGGGCAGTCCTACGTCCTTGTTTGCAGTCGACTGGTCACCGGGTGGAACGAAGTTCGTCTACTCAAACGGTAAGGAAATCTTCGTAATCAACACTGATGGTACGGGAAAGCAACAACTAACAACCGTGCAGCAGACACCGAATGGAGAAACCAGCGACACCGATCCGCGCTGGTCACCAGACGGCACGAAGATCCTCTTCACGCGATACGTAAACGGCGTTTTCGGCTTCACGCACGTGATGAACGCCGACGGATCCAATCAGAGAAAGCTTTTCAATTTCGATTCCTACACACCGTACTGGTCTCCCGACGGGCAATCCATCACGATGATGATCTCGCCGGGAAGGATCTGCACTGTCAACTTTGACAACACTAATCTCAACTGTCCCAACAACGATAATTCCGGTTTCTTCGATATCACACCCAGTTGGCAGCGCTTGCCAAATCCGAATCCCACGCCAACGCCGGCACCTGTACCGACTTTCTCGTTGTCTGGAAAAGTAATTTTCGACACTGAGTTTGTTTTTGCGACAGTGGAGTTGAGTGGCCCGGTGAAGGCCCAGCTTATCACCGGCGTTAACGGCAATTACGAATTCGTCAACCTGCCGGCGGGCCAGTACACGCTGAAGCCCATCAACAAGGCTTACGACTTCAACCCACCGAGCCGCACGGTGACGATCACTAATGCCAATATCACCGGCCTGGACTTTGTTGCTACGTTCGTGCCGTTTAGCATCTCGGGTCATGTGAAAGACAACAACGGCAATCCGCTCGTTGGATTCAGAGTATTCATAGGTCAGCAAGGCTCGCAGTCGAGTCCAGTGTTGACTGATCAAAACGGTTTCTATGCTTTTACAAAGCTGGGCCGAGGCGGCACGTACTTCGTGAATCCCGAATCGGGTACCGTTTACGATTTCGTTCCGGCATCAAAAGTGTTTGAAAATTTAGCCCGAAATGAAGTCTTGGATTTTGTGGGTACTAAGCAACCCGCGAATGTGATATCTGGACGCGTAATCGAGGCTGTCACCGGTGTGGAATTGACCGGAATTCGCGTCGATCTTTCGAGCAATTCTGGTAACGCATCCACTTTCACAGAGGCACACGGAATTTTCAGCTTCGGTGAAAGACGGTCTAACATTGGTTACCAGATTACGGTGCCCGACGATTCGACGTTTATTTTTGAGCCAAAGATCAATGCGCAATCGCCATTTGCTCAAATTTCGATACCGTCACTGACGAGCGATCAATTCCTTACATTCACGGCTACACGAAAGAATGTCGTGAAGTTTGCTTCGGCGGCGCCCAGGGTTAGCGAGGGCAGCGGGGCGGCGGAGATCGTCGTGACGCGTGAGGGCGATATCGCGGGTCCCGCAACAGTCAATTTTGAAACTGCAGATACGGCTGGACTGCAGGCGTGTAGCGTTGTCAACGGGATCGCTTCTGAGCGGTGCGACTATGGATCGACAGCGGGAACGCTTCGTTTCGCTGCGGGTGAAGCGAGTAAGTCGATTGTGATTCCGCTCGTGGATGATGTGAAGGTCGAGGCTGAGGAAACGTTCAGGATCACTCTGACGACCGCAGTCGGAGCACAGCGGGAGTTGCCTGCGGTTCGCTTCGTAACGATCGTAGACAACGACGTCTCGCCCGTGTCTAACAATCCGATCGATGGAATAGAGCCCTTCGTGACTCAGCAGTACATCGATTTTCTCGGTCGACTGCCGGATCCGGTTGGGTTCGCGAATTGGGTGGCGACGCTGAGTGGCTGTCCGCAGGGTGGCTTTGGTGAAAATCTGAATCCTTCGTGTGATCGTGTACACGTGTCGAGCGGGTTCTTCCTGTCAGACGAGTTTCGTGGTCGTGGTTACTTTGTGTATCGATTTTACGAAGTCGCGTTTGATCGCAGACCGCGGTATGCGGAGTTTGTACCCGACATGGTGCAGGTTGGTGGTGCGCAGTCACCAGAGTCAGAGAGTCTTAGTAAGGCGGCTTACATTGTTGCGTTTGTGAACCGCCCTGAATTCACGAATCGTTATAACGCGTTGTCCAATGCTGACTATGTGAATGCACTCGAGCAGAATGCGGAGATTACACTCAGCAACAAGACCGCTTTGATAGCTGCGCTTGATTCAGGTCAGGAGACGCGCGCGCATCTGTTGAGCGCGATCGTTCAGAGCAAAGCGGTTGAAGACAAGTTCTTCATCAGGGCGTTTGTAGCGATGCAATATTTTGGTTACCTGCGCCGCGATCCGGATCCGGTTGGCTTCAACAACTGGGTCACAACGCTTAACAACGATCCGAGCAACTTCCGCCACATGATCTTCGGCTTTCTCTTCTCGGACGAATACCGTGGCCGCTTCGGTCCATGAAGAAGTAGTACACAAAAGGCACAAAAGAACAAAAGGCACAAAGTCAAAAAAGATTATGTGCCTTTTGTTCTTTTGTGCTTTTTGTGTACAACTCTTGCAATGCCTCACTGAATCCCAAAGACCTTTCGGAAAGAGAATGTGAGCGAGCACCAACTTAATATCAACACACCTGTGCCATAAAGGAGCCATATGACTGGCTGAGAATCTCGACTCGGAAGAGCACCTCGTTAACGTGCGCAACTCGACCGCGCACAGGTTTGAAAATAATGAAGATCAAGGGGAGGAAGATATGAGTTCAACCATGGGACAACAAACAGGATTTGGCACCGGCCAAATGAGTCAACAACATACCGAAGGCACTGTTGCGCGTACGATCGAGCAACAGACGGCGAAGCTTCCATCAGATGTGTTTCTGTGGGCTGCGCTTGGATCGATGGGCACGGCGGCAATTCTGCGACTGCTGGGGAAGAAGCACGCGAGTTTGTTTGTCGGTGATTGGGTAGCGCCGTTTATGCTGTTCGGCGTCTACAACAAGATCGTCAAGACGCAAGGCTCCGATCGCGCTCACTAAGCGGTTTCACGCAAAGGCGCAAAGAAAAGCCGCAAAGACGCAAAGGCGGGTCAAATGCCTCGGACACGACCGACTCGGACGTGACTGAAGCATTTGACCCGCCTTTGCGTCTTTGCGTGAACTCTTTCTCAGTGAACTACAGTGTAACTGTCGTCCTTCACGCTGCCGTTCGTGCCATCCCAATCCGGCTTGAGCACAACCTTGATGCAGTTGTCCTCTTTGTTCTTGAACATGTCGTACGCCTTCGGCGCGTCTTCAAGACTCATCCGGTGAGTGATAACGAAGCTGGGATCGATGTCGCCGTTCTCGATCATCTGCAACAATGGTCGCAGGTATCGTTGCACGTGCGCCTGCCCAGTCTTGATCGTCAGCGAACGATTCATCACCGAACCCATCGGAAACTTGTCGATGAATCCACCATAAACACCGATCACTGAAATAATGCCGCCGTTCCGGCAACACATGATCGCTTCACGCAACGCGTGCGGTCGATCGGTTTCGAGCATCATCGCCTGCTTTACACGATCGTAAGCGAAGATGAGTCCCGGCGCGTGCGCTTCCATGCCGACGTCGTCGATACACGCGTCAGGTCCGCGCCCGCCAGTCATCTCCATCAACGCTTCATACACGTTCTGCTCTTCGTAGTTGATCGTCTCTGCACCGCCTTGTTCGGCCATTTGTAATCGCTCCGGCACCTGGTCGATCGCGATCACTCGCTCGGCGCCCAGCAGGAACGCACTACGAATCGAAAACTGTCCGACAGGCCCGCAACCCCAGATCGCGATCGTGTCGCCTGGCGTGATGTCACACATTTCCGCACCCATGTAACCCGTCGGGAAAATGTCTGACAGGAAGAGCACCTGCTCGTCGCTCAGGTATTCGGGAACCTTGATCGGGCCGACGTCCGCAAAAGGCACGCGCGCGTATTCCGCCTGGCCGCCGGCGTATCCACCGGTCAAATGTGAATATCCAAAAAGCCCAGCTCCCGCATGACCAAACATCTTCTCGGCCATCCACGCATTCGGATTCGAGTTCTCGCAAAGCGAAAACATCTGTTCCTTGCAGAAGAAACAGCTACCACACGCGATCGGGAACGGCACCACGACGCGATCGCCGACTCGCAGATTAGTCACTTCGCGCCCAACTTCCACGACCTCGCCCATGAACTCATGACCGAGAATATCGCCACGCTGCATCGTGGGAATGAAACCGTTGTAGAGGTGGAGGTCGGAACCGCAGATTGCCGTCGAAGAGATCTTCACGATCGCGTCGCGCTGGTTGAGGATCTGTGGATCGGGAACCTCTTCAACGCTCACGCTCGTTTTGCCATACCAACAATTTGCTCTCATCGCTCGGTGTACCTCCCTTCCGATCCGTAGTTAGTCGCAGTTTCGCTCGGCAGCATCTCGGCGCTTTCGAGCTCTTTCTGAGAGGCTGGTTGACCGGGCCTCTGCGCCATGTAACCCGTGCCGAGCAGCGTCGCGTCAGAAACAACGACTTCACCAACTTCCAAAACCTGTTTGAAACGACGCAGATCGTCGTCCAACTGTTGTTCCGGTTCTTCACCAAACAACTTCGCAACGGTGGCGCCGATCACGCCGCCTACGGGCAGGTATTCAAGGTTCACTTTTATGATCGTGCCTCTGCCACCCGTCGCCCGCTCGAAGCGAACTGCGCCTGCGTTATCGACGTCTGAGCCTTCCAGTGAGCGCCACGTGATCACTTCACCGGGAACGTCAGCGATGATCGTCGCGTCCCATTCCACTTCCATTCCTGCGGGACCTTTTGCTTTCCAGCGTGAGCGACCGTCGCCCATGTCGACAACAGAATCGAGATGGCGCATGAAGCGCGGCAGGTTTTGGAAGTTGCGCCAGAAATTGTAGACCTCCTCAGGCGGAAGATTGACGATGCAGGTGCCTTTCGCGTGAATGCCCTGGTTGCTGCTGCTGCTCAATTGCATAGCACAAACCACGTCGAGCGCAGTGACGGCCAGTACATTCGCTGTAGCGAACGCAACGCGTCCCAATTTGGCTTCCGGATTAGTGGCGGCAATGCCGAGACTAGTGAGATCAAGCGCATCTCCGACCACGCGTGACCAAACACCTTCAGTCGGCTTCTCTTGAGCAAATATCGTAATGCCTGCCGCGAGTTCACGCAGACCGTACAGCCGTATTAAACCTGTGTGTTTGTTTGAAACACCTGAAATGCTGGCGATGGCGCGCGGCGCCAGCAACTCTGCGAGACCGAGACCGATGCTGAACCAACCTAAACCCTTTGCTAAACGTTTTGTACTTGTGGACGGCAAGCCAGGTCGAGCTCGCTCCACCGCGTAATTTGCGCCCCGAGAGCGATACTCTGTTGGCGATGCCTCGCCCAGATCGAACGCTCCTGTTTCCTGATTTGTAGACATAGATGTCCCCCTTGCGGATGAATTGATTTATTAAGAGATAGTCAAACAGTATTCCGGTGCGAATGAATAATCGAATTGTGCTTTTTGTGACTCATTGCATTTTCTGATCACAAGAAAATGAACCCGATAAATTCATTTCGAAATAATTCCAGCGTTCACTAGCAACTCACTTTTTTCGGAAGAACGAACACTGGGAGCGTTTCAATGGATAAGAAAGATAAAGAGCCGAAAGGCACAGCCGCGACTGCTTCAAAGATGGCGGCCAGCAAGAAGCCGGGAAGTGAATCGCCTACGCCGAATCAGGGCGCGACCGGTTCACAGCAGCAGAATCAAGGTAACCAGAACCAAGGTAATCAGGATCTTCTGCAACAAGCCAAACAGACAACCAACGAAGTTGTCAGTCAGGTTCAGCAACAAGCAAACTCACAACTAACGCAACAAAAGGACACCATAGCGTCGCAGCTAAGTAGTGTAGTCAATGCTGTCAGACGATTTGATGAAAGTCTGAGTAACGAAGCTGACGGACCGATTGCCCGATTCGCTGGTCAGTACGGGCAGAAAGCCGCCGACGGTCTCGACCGTTTTGCGCAGTACCTGCGCGAACAGGATCCAAAACGACTGTTCAATGACGTGCAGAACTTTGGACGGCGCCAGCCCGCATTGTTGATCGGTGGCGCATTCCTTCTGGGTTTTGCCGGAGCGCGCATCATCAAGTCGTCAATGGACGCAGCCAGCTCGAGCTCGATGTATAACCGGCCGCAGGGTCTCGCGAACACACCGAACACGCGAGTCTCGCCCAATCCGGGAGCGCAACAACAGCCTACGCCGTTCAAAACAAACGTTACGAATACTCCTGGAGCGCAACAACCGTCGTCGCCTCCTCCTAACCCCGCTTAGCAATACAGGAGGTGTGTTTTGCAACGGATGAATGAAAATCGCTCGATGGAGAATCGGCCGCTTGGCGATCTGTTCAGCGACCTCGCAACTGAGATGAGCAACCTGGTGCGCCAGGAAGTTTCGCTCGCGAAGGTCGAAGTCACGCAGAAAGCGAAGTACGTCGGTCGGAACGTTGGTTATTTGGTTGTCGGTGGAGCGGTCGCGTACGCGGCGCTGCTGGCGATCCTCGCCGCCATCGTCATGTTGTTGGCGAGAGTGATGCCCCACTGGGGCGCGACGTTGATCGTCGGCGTCGTCGTTGGTGCAATCGGTTGGATGTTGATTGGCAAAGCGATGATGGCGCTGCAACAGGCAGACCTGACTCCGCGCGAAACAGTTGAGACATTGAAGGAGGACGCAACATGGATGAAGCAACAAATCAAATAACCGCTGCTGCGGACTCGGAGGAGAATCCCGAACAAATACGTGCGGAGATTGAAGACACACGCGCTGAAATGAGTCAGACAATAAATGAGATTCAAGAACGGCTCAGTCCGGATCATCTGATGGGTCAAGTTAAAGAAACCGTCCGCGACGCCACGATAGGAAAGGTTGAAAGAGTTGTGGAAACGGTTGGCGAAACGATTAGTGACGTAACTGAACCGGCACGCGAAGTGGCAGCGCTTGCTGGTAATGCGATCAAGGAGGTGGGAACAACAGTGGCAGATAAAATTTGGAAGAATCCGATTCCGGTGACGTTGATTGGTCTCGGCGTGGGCATGCTGGTGGTGCGAAACTTTTGGGGTGATGGTACGAAGACTTCGTCTTCACGAACATCTTTGCCCAACAGACGCACTAACTACGAGTTGGGTGATGTTGGTAACGTTGGGCAGCCGCGTCAGACGCTACAGAGCACCGGCGCGAGCACGTTAAATCAAGTAAAAGAGACGGCAAGCGATCTCGCCTCTCGAGCGAAGGATAGTGCGTCGTCAGTAGGGACTCGTTTTGGTGAGCTGTGCCGTGAGAACCCATTGGCAGTTGGTGCCGTTGCAGTAGCAGCAGGAACCGCGGTTGGACTCATGTTGCCGTCTACACAACTGGAAAGCGAATACATCGGCGAAACAGGCGAGAAGTTAGTTGAGAGTGTCGAAGACGTCGCCCGCGACGCCCTCGGCAAAGTCCAGGACGCGGCGAAACAAATGGCGCCGGGTCAGGAACGTCAACAACAGCAACAACAACCACCGGCATAGCGATGAATGTGAAATTAAAACTTGCAGTCGCCTCGCTGCTGCTATTCGCCTCGACGGGATGTATTGTCGTGGGCGGCTACAGCAGCGATCGCGGCTTCTGGCTCTGGCCCGGATCGATCATTCTCTTGATAGTCGGTCTGCTTCTATTTTTTCTCATGTT
>DATFDT010000021.1:0-3470 GCA_035251975.1 Pyrinomonadaceae bacterium
CAGGACCAGCGCTGATAATCAAACCCCGACGACGCCAACAGCTCGCCCATGTTTTTGACAAACGCTTTAACGATTGCGAGCTTCGCGATCGCGGTAAACAGAAACAGTGCCGCCAAACCGTAGCGACAAATTCGAACAGCCCAAATTTTTGCTTTCGATTTCTGATCCGCGTTCATCTGCGTTCATCCGCGGCTCATGCTGCCAGTCCAACCACTTTCTCCGCTGCATCCTTCATCCCATTCGCAACCGTGAAGTTCATTCCCGATTCGCGAATGACGCGCTGGCCTTCTTCAACGTTCGTCCCTTCAAGACGCACAACCACCGGAACCTCGATCCCGAGATTTCGCGCCGCCTCAACAACTCCGCGCGCCACCATGTCGCAACGCACGATCCCGCCGAAGATATTGATCAAAACAGCCTTCACGTTTTCATCCGCCAGCAGAATCCGAAACGCTGCTTCAACACGTTCCTGCGAGGCACCGCCACCGACGTCGAGAAAGTTTGCAGGCTCACCGCCGGCGAGTTTGATGATGTCCATCGTCGCCATCGCGAGACCAGCGCCATTCACCATGCACGCGATATTGCCGTCGAGCTTGATGTAGTTGAGATCAAATTTCGACGCTTCGATCTCGAGTGGCTCTTCTTCGTTAAGATCGCGCAAGTCGAGAAAATCTTTGTGACGGAAGAGTGCGTTGTCGTCGAAATTGATCTTGGCGTCAAGCGCGATCAGGCGATTGTCTTTCGTTAACAGGAACGGATTGATCTCCGCTAGCGACGCGTCCATCTGCTCGTACGCGTGATAGAGCGACTGCATGAACTTCACGGCCTGGTTCACGAGCGGCGCCGGCAGTCTGAGACCAAACGCGAGCTTGCGTGCCTGAAACGACTGGAAACCGATCGCCGGATCGATGGTCTCCTTCAGGATCTTCTCCGGCGTCTTCGCTGCGACTTCCTCGATGTCCATACCGCCCGCGGATGAAGCCATGAACACCTGCCGCCCTGAAGAACGATCGAGCACTATTCCGAGATAAAACTCTTTGTCGATCGGCAAGCCTTCCTCGATCAACAACACGCGCACTTGGCGGCCCTCTGGACCAGTCTGGTGCGTGACGAGTTTCATACCGAGCATCTGCCGCGCAATCTCTCGCGCTTCATCAGCACTGCGGGCGAGCTTCACACCGCCGCCCTTGCCGCGACCACCGGCATGAATCTGCGCCTTCACCACAACAATTTCGCCGCCGAGCTCTTTTGCCGCCTGATAAGCCTCTTCAGGCGAGCGTGCCACGATGCCGCGCGGCACCGGCACACCATATCTCTTTAACAGTTCTTTACCCTGGTACTCATGAATTTTCATGCAACAGCCTCAGACATGTTTGAGTTTTGGAACGCGGCGAGTGTAGCAGATTAGCCACAAAGAGGCACAAAAGCATAAGAAGTCTTTTTTGTGTTGTTTGTGCCTTTTTGTGGCAAACTTTCCTTACTATGAGCGAAGTTGTCGTTACTTCTCTAACAAACCTGCGGAATGAAGTGCGTTATGGTGCGGGGCATTCGTTTATTACTGACGAGCCGGTCGCGGCTGGAGGTGAAGATGCTGGTCCTGATCCATACACGTTGTTGCTTGCGGCGCTCGGTAGTTGTATCTCGATGACGGTGACGCTTTATGCGCGACGAAAGCAGTGGCCGCTCGAGAATGTCACCGTGCGCTTGCAACAAAACCGGATCCATAAGAAGGATTGCCAGGAGTGTGTGCAAAACAAGGACGGATACATTCATCGCATCGAGCGCTGGGTGAGTTTCACTGGTCCACTCACCGAGGAACAGCGCGCCCGCTTAGAAGAAATCGCGCACAAGTGTCCGATTCACAAAACACTTAGCTCGGAGATCGTCATCGTGTAATCCTGGGTAGTGGGGTATTAGTATGTTGCAGCGGATCCACGCAACATCGGTTAGAGCGGGGCAAGCCCCTCTTCCTGACTTGTTCTATTCTCAGTTGCGCAAATAGTTTAATGGAAACTTGAATCAAAAAATAGAACAAGTCAGGAAGAGGGGCTTGCCCCCGCTGGTTGAAAAAGTAACCAGCCACAGACTAATACCCCACTACGTAATCCTGAAAAAGATTGACAACCGAACTAACCCGCCTTATCTTCCCGCACGTTTATACCTAATCCGGTCAGTTCCCCCGACAGACCGTCCAACGCAGCCGGCCCTGCCGTCTCGCGCCTAACCCGATCTTCAAACGGAAGGACACTCAAATGAAATCACCCTCTACGCTTCGTTTACAACTCTCGCTTCTTTCACGAAACCGGAAATACTGGCTATTGCTCTCTGTTCCTCTTGTGACAGCGGCCTTGATGTGGACCAGCGCGGCGTCAGCATCATGCAACTTCCTTTCAATACTGGCGTCGATCGGATCCGGCGATGGGCAAGTGCTCACGCCGCGGGCTATTGCGATCGATCCATCAGACAATGTTTTTGTTGCCGATCAAAACAATCGCGTGCAGAAATTCAATTCAAGCGGTGTCTTTCAGTTTAAGTTCGGTACGGGAGGCAGTGGCACCGGAGCGGTCGTCGCGCCTTCGGGCGTCGCAGTTGATCGGACCACTGGCGATATTTACGTGTCCGATGGATTCTCGGAACGAACGAGTGGGATCGTACAAAAGTTTAATTCAAGCGGTGTTTTCCAATTGTCTTGGGGCACGGCCGGAAGCGGTAATGGCCAGTTCTTAAACGGCGCTGGAGGCGTCGCGGTTGATTCTGCCGGCAATGTTTACGTTACCGATCTCGGTAACCATCGAATCGAAAAGTTTACTTCCAGCGGAAGCTTCATCATGAGCTGGGGCACCAGCGGCACTGGCAACGGTCAGTTCAGTGGACCGGAGGGAATCGCAACTGACGCGGCAGACAACATATACGTCGCAGACACCGGCAATCATCGCATTCAGAAATTCAACACGAGTGGCACGTTTATCACTAAATGGGGAACGAACGGCACAGGAGACGGACAGTTTGATACGCCGTGGGGAGTGTCGATTGATGGTGTAGGTGACGTCTATGTTGCCGATACAGGTAACAATCGCATTCAGAAGTTTTCATCGACGGGCACGTTCATTACGAGCTGCGGCACGAGCGGTACCGGCAACGGAGAGTTTTCTGGACCACAGGATGTGGGAGCAGATTCTGCCGGCAACTATTATGTAGCGGATACCGGCAACGATCGCGTGCAGAAGTTCGGGGCGGGTGGCGCGTCTCCAGTTGCAGATGCGGGTGCCGATCAAACAGTTGAGTGTGGCGGCGCAACTACATCAGTTACGCTTGACGGAACCGCGTCTACGCCAGGCACCGGAAGTATCAACTCGTATTCATGGGCCGAAGGTGCAACGCCTCTCGGTACAGGCTCAACGTTAATGGTGTCGCTAGCCAAAGGTTCGCACACGATCACGCTAACCGTGACGGATACCGGCGGCGGATCT
>DATFDT010000022.1:0-3822 GCA_035251975.1 Pyrinomonadaceae bacterium
AAGAGGGGCTTGCCCCCGCTGCTGCTTGGATTGGACGAGCGGGGGCAAGCCCCTCTTCCTGACTTGTTCTTTGCTGAGGGTTCAAAATAAATGACACGACAAATTTGCACACTGCTCATTTTATTAGCTGGCATTTTCACAACGACACAGGCACAGAAACCGGCGCCGCCGGCTGAGCCGCACGATCATTCACACATGTCGAAATCTACGGAGTCGTCGCCGGCAGAGAAGTACTTTACCGACGTCGAGTTGATCAATCAGGACGGTAAGAAGGTGCGTTTCTATTCAGACGTACTCAAAGGCAAGACCGTCATAGTCAACGCCTTCTTCACCAGTTGCACTTCGGTGTGCCCGCCGATGAATCGCAACATGGAGAAGATTCAGGAAGCACTTGGTGACCGTGTCGGCCGCGATGTCTTCCTCGTCTCGATGACCGTCGATCCGGAGACCGACACGCCCGCGCGCATGAAGGAATACGCGAAGAAGTTTCACGCCGGTTCGGGCTGGATTTTTCTGACCGGAAAGAAAGAGAACCTCGATTGGGCGCTCTACAAACTGGGCCAGTACGTCGAGAACAAAGACGATCACCAGACGGTTCTAATCATCGGTAACGAGCCGACTGGATTGTGGAAGAAAGCATTCGGGATGGCGAATGTTGCCGAGCTTGTTCACGTTGTTGAAAGCGTTGTTAACGATAAAGGCGCCGCTGCTAAGTAATATGGTCCATCAGAAGTCACAATTCTTCGCGGTTACCGCCGTCACTTTGTGCGTCGCCTTCGTGCTCACGCTCGCGTGCGGTCTAACGGTCACGACCTCGACGTCGGCCCAGCAAACACCAAAAGGCCTGTCGGCGCAGGAGAGACGCGGCAAAGCGCTCTACATGCGCGGTGAAAGCCATTCCGGAAAAGAGATCACGGCGATGCTCGGCGAGATCGACGTGCCCGCATCGACGATGACCTGCGCCGGCTGTCACGGCCTGCGCGGAGAAGGCAAAACCGAGGGTGGCGTGACTGCGGGAAACCTGACGTGGTCCAACCTGCTCAAGCCGTATGGCCACACGCATCCGTCCGGACGCAAGCATGGACCATTCAACGAGTCGTCATTTATTCGCGCAGTCGTGAACGGCATCGATCCAGACGGCAACAAAATGCTGGTCGCGATGCCTCGTTTCAAAATGTCGGCTGAAGATATGGCCGATCTGATCGCTTATCTCAAACGCATCGAAGCCGATCGCGATCCGGGTCTGACGGAAACAAGTATCACGGTTGGCACGATCCTGCCGAAAGATGGCGCGTTCGCAGAGATCGGCGCGGCGATGAAGGATGTGTTGACTGCTTACTTCACCAACATCAACGACAAAGGCGGAATCTACAACCGTCGCATTGAGCTGCAAACAATCGACGCTCAACCTGATGCTGCTGCGACCGCAGCGAACATGAAGTCGCACGTTGACAATGGCGAACTCTTCGCACTCGTGAGCGGTCTGAGCGCGGGCGCCGATAAAGAGCTGGCCGCGGTGACGAAAGAAGAAGAAATACCGCTCGTCGGTCCGGTGACGTTGCTCACGCAAGCCAATGCTCAGGAGAATCGAAATCTCTTTTACCTGTTGCCGGGGGCGAGCCAGCAAGCACGCGCCCTCGTTAACTTCGCTGCGAGCAAGCCCGAGTTGAAGAAGTCGCCACTCGCAATCGTCTACTCTGAAAACGAGCTCGCGTCAGCGGCAGCTACCGCAATAGAAGATCAGGCTCGTAAGAGCGGATGGTCCACAATTACTAAGAAGGCTCTGTCACAAAGCTTCGATGCCGCCGCGCTCGCTGGAGCGTTGAAAGCAGAAGGCGTGCAAACAGTCTTCTTTCTCAGTACGAACGGCGAGGAAGCATTCATCAACGCGGCTGCGGCGGCGAATTGGACGCCGCACTTGTTTCTTCTCGGCGCCTTGTCGCGAAAAGATCTCGTCAAGAGTGTGCCCTTGAGTTTCAAGGACCATGTGTTTCTCTCTTTTCCGAGCGTGCCCGGTGATGTTGGACCAGAAGGGCTGGCCGAATTACGCGCGCTCGAAGAGAAGTACAAGTTTGCGCCGCGACACATAACATCGCAGTTGAACGCTTACGCGGCCGCGAAGATCTTTACGGAAGGCTTGAAGCGTGCCGGAAGAGATCTGAGTCGTGAAAAACTGATCACTGCGCTTGAGGGTCTGTACGAGTACAACACCGGCGTGACTCCAAGCATCACCTTTGGACCAAATCGTCGCGTGGGCGCAATGGGCGCTTACGTCATCTCGATCGATCCCGCGAAACGAGAATTCGTCTCGAGCGGCTGGGTCAATAACAACTAACCTCTTATGAATTTCTTCTCTGTGCAACCTCTGTGTCCTCTGTGTCTCTGTGGTTACACGTAAACTCCACCACAGAGACACAGAGGACACAGAGTTTGCACAGAGAAGTGAACGGAGCTCTTATGAAGAAACTTTTATTCGTTCTTTTAATTATTTTTGCGATGGTTGCGCCTCTCGCGGCGCAGGTCGCCGACTGCGGATGTGAAGATAAGCCGCTGCCGGAAGTACTCGGAGTGATAAATGGAGTGAAGATCACCAAACAGGATCTGAGCCCCGAAACCCGTACCCGCGTGGAAGAGTTGCAGAAACAAGTGATCGAGGCGCGTGCGCGTGAGCTCGATCTCCAGATCGATTCGATGCTGCTCGAAACCGAAGCCAAAAAGCGTTCTGTCAGTCCTTCGCAAATCATTAAAGACGAGGTGATTGCCAAGGTCCAGGCGCCGACCGACACAGACGCACAGGCGTTTTACGACAAGAACAAGTCGAATATTCAAGGGGAATTCAAGGATCAGAAGAACAACATCCTGGAGTTTCTCCGCTACCAGCGGCAACAGGAGATGGCCCAAAAGCTGGCTGAGCGGCTGCGCGCTGCGGCGCAGGTCAAGGTTATCGCCAAGCCGGCGGCGCCACCTGCAACCAGCGCAGACCGCGCGCGCGTGTTGGCAGTCGTCAATGACAAGCAGATCACGATGGGCGATATCGAAACCAGTTTGCGCCCGCTGATCTTCAATGTGCAGGAACAGGTTTACGCACTTCGTAAGCAGGACCTCGAGTTGAAAGTCAACGACACACTGCTCGCGCAGGAAGCACAGAAGAAAGGCGTCACTACGCGTGCGTTGCTCGATGCGGAAGTTAGCGCGAAAGTGCCGCGTGTTACGGATGCACAGGCGCAGGAGTTTTACGATCAGAACAAAGACCGGATTAGCGGTGAGTTCGCGCAACTCAAACCGCAAATCATTCAGTACGTGCAGGAACAAAAGGAGCAGGAAGCGACTGTCGCATACGCTGCTCAGTTGCGACGCGCGTCGAAGGTCGAGGTAAATCTGACTGCTCCTGAGTCGCCGTCATTCACGATTGCAACCGACGATCAGCCGTTGAAGGGAAATGCTAAGGCTGTTGTTACGATCGTTGAGTTTACCGACTTCGAATGTCCGAGCTGCGCGCGACAACATCCCATTCTCGATCGGATCGTGAACGAGTTTGGCGATCGTGTGCGACTCGTTGTGCGCGACTTCCCGCTTTCGCAACACGCGAACGCGCGCAAGGCTGCCGAAGCTGCGGAAGCCGCGCGCGAGCAGGGTAAGTACTGGGAATACGCTGCGGTGCTATTCCGTAACCAGTCAGCGCTCGGCGTTGATAAGCTCAGGCAGTACGCGAGTGAGCTTGGTCTCGATCGCGCTCGGTTCGACGCAGCGCTCGACAGCGGCAAGTTTGCGGAGAACGTTCAGCGCGACGTGATGGATGGGCACAAGCTTGGCATCAACGGC
>DATFDT010000023.1:0-8852 GCA_035251975.1 Pyrinomonadaceae bacterium
GACTGTAGAAGCAGGCTCACTCGTCAACGTTTTGCCACTGCCCGATTAGAGCCACAAAAAGGCACAAAAAGCCGTCCGATTCTTCTTTGGCTAAACCTGCACGATTGGAGCAACGCGCTCGGTCAGACCCTTGAAACCAACGAATCCGGGTAGGCGCTCGATACGAGTGGCGATCTTTTGATCGAACAAATCGAGACCTTCCTTACCGGGCCACAAAGTCGCCATCACGTAATTGGCTTCGCCTTCGGGTTTCGCACCCTGGCCCACCGGTTTCCAGAACTTCCCGATGATGAACCTTGCCAGGTTTCTGGAAAATTCCGTCTCACGCAACTTCACGCGCGCTACATTCCAATAGAAGCTCGAGTGAATCGATTCTTCCTGAACAATTCCGATCAAGAGCTGCTCAAGCACCGGATGGCCCGCAAGATCTGAAAGCCTGCGGTAGGCGTTCATCGCGGTGATCTCGTTGATCGCACCCCATACCATGTGCGCGCCGTGAAAATATTTTCCAAACGGTCGCGAAGCGTGATCAACGAGGTAACTTCCGAGCGTGTAAAGTCGTGGGATCTTGCGTGTCGCTTCGGCCTGCCAGTTTTTTCCCGTCGGGTATCCGGCTTCTTCCAGAAAGCGATTGAGCAGGTTGCCGTGATGCAGCTCTTCGATGCTCCAGCGATCCATAAACTTTCTGATTATCGGATCCTTACCGGTCGGCGTGCGTCGTAACTCCTGATAGTACATGTCAGTGAAGTATTCGATGTCGCGCATGTAAACGAGCACCGGTAAGAAGGCGGGATTGATCGGATGATTCTTAATCTCGTTCCACTTAATGCCGGCGACGTACTCTTTTGATAGAGCGCGGGGTTGTCGCTCATACCAATCCAGCACTTCCTTATCCGTTTCGAACACAGGGGACCTCCGAGTTTCAAATAAGTTCGTTACTGTACGATCACACGCGAATCTACGTTCAATGTCGATAATTCGGATTTTTGTTACCGCTTAATTTATTGCTAAAGAACTAACCCCGGCTCGAGATCGTGGGAAGGAGAGCTTGAGAGCAACTCGAATGAGGCTCTCGTCCCGGTCGGTCGAAGAATAGACGGAAACATGGTCGAATGTCGAGAACTACTTGATTGCCACATGTTTTTGTTATCTACTCTGCGCGATGACCCAGCTTTCTCACGTCGACGAGCACGGCCGCGTGCGGATGGTCGACACTGGAAACAAAGAGATTACTTCGCGACGGGCAGTGGCGTCGGCGCGCGTTTTAATGACGCGCGAAACGGTGTCGGCACTGCGTGAACACCGGACGCCAAAAGGAGATCCGCTCGAAGCCGCCCGCCTGGCCGGGATCATGGCGGCTAAGCGAACCGCAGATCTGATTCCGCTCTGCCATCCGCTGCCGTTGACGCATGTCGACGTGCGAGCGACGGTTGAAGACGACGGCGTTGCTTTAGAGGCCGAAGTCTCAACCAACGCCCAAACAGGCGTCGAAATGGAAGCACTGACGGCTGTCTCCGTCGCCGCGCTTACGATCTATGACATGTGCAAAGCGCTCGAAAAAGGAATGACGATCACGGATGTTCGCCTGGAACATAAAACCGGCGGCAAGTCTGGTGATTACGTGAGATCTTGAGCACAACAGTCAAGGTACCACGCAGATTTATACTTGTACTTTCTGCAAGGCGAAGTTTAATATTCTCGCGCACCTAGCGTGGTCAGTTCCCTTGATAAGTGCCGGGTGAATATCTCAATAGTATGATTGAGTCCTCATTTTCGCCTCGCCGATTACGTGTTTTCCTCTGTTACTCATCTGCCGATAGAGATTTAGTCCGTGCACTGTCATCACGACTCACCAGGCCCGAATTTCAACTATGGTTAGACGAGATTGATCTTCTACCGGGGCAATACTGGCGCAGAGAGATTCCAAAGGCCGTTCACGACAGTGACGTCGTGCTCGTGTGTTTGTCGTCCGGATCAATAAGCAAAAGAGGCTATGTTCAGAAGGAGATCAAATTCGCTCTCGACGCCGCAGATGAGCAACCTGAAGGCACCATATTTCTGATTCCGGTGAAGCTCGAAGAGTGTACGGTACCGAGTCGTCTGTCTGACTGGCAGTGGGTAAACCTCTATGACGCAAATGGCTTCGACAAATTGGTGGGGTCCTTGCAAACGCGTGCGCGCGAACTGCGAATCACAACTGCGGAGGCCGCAAACGGCGACTCTCAGCCACCCGAACATCAGAGTGATCCAGATCCCGTAAGTCGCTTCGCGAATGTGCCTGATCCTCGACCAGCCAAAAGGCGCAAGTCAAAGACTCTGTTATTCGTACAAATATTAGCTAGTCTCATAGCCGTTACTGCGCTAATCGTCGGCGGGATCTGGTTAGTGGAGAAGTTGCAAGGCAAGCTCCCTTCCAATGAAACCAGCATCATGCACTACAACTTAGGTCTCGCGCTGGAGAATCAGCAGAGAAATCCCGAAGCTGAGATTGAATTCAAACAAGCCCTGAAAACCAACCCGAATTCTCCGGAAATTCACACTGCTTTGGGTCGTACTTTCGCTTACCAAAGGAAGTTCGTCGAATCTGAAGCTGAATTCAGGCAAGCGATCAGGATCAATCCAAACTACCATCATGCCTATAACGCTCTGGGCATGACCATGAACGAGCAGAAAAGATATAGGGAGGCCGAGACTGCGCTCAGAGAAGCGCTGCGGATCGATCCGACGTTTGCTGAGGCCCGTTCTAATCTCGGCTTTGCACTTTTTTTTCAAGGACGTTATTCCGAAGCTGAAACTCATTTCAGGCAAACCATCGCGATCGATTCCAGATCTGCTGAACCGTACAACGGTTTGGGAATGGCCTTGCGGGAGCAAGGAAAATATACGGAGGCGGCATCTGCGTTTGGTCAAGCCTTATCGATATATCGCGATCATCCATATGCTCACAACGGTCTCGGTCTGACTCTGCTTGCTCAGGGAAGTGTACCCGCTGCGATATTCGAATTCAGAGAGGCTGTCAGATTAAATCAGAGCTTTGCTGAAGCCCATTACAACCTTGGTAAAGCGCTGCACTCGCAGGGATATTCCCCGGAAGCCGAGGCCGAGTTTAAGAATGCTGTACGTTGGGATGCGAATTACTCAAACAATGCAGACTTTCACTATTTACTGGGATTAAGTCTGGGCAACCAACAGCGGTTTGGCGAGGCCGCAGACGAGTTCAGGATATCGGCTGAACTCAATCCGAATAATCCGCTTGCTCACAATGGTATGGGTCTCGCTCTTGCCGCTCAAAAAAGAAACCTCGAAGCTGATCTGGCATTCAACGACGCCATGAGAGTCGATCCGAATTTCGTCATGGCGAAAACCCTCAACGAGTTACAAAAGCGGCAAAAATAAGCCGTGGAGATCCTCATGAAAACAGAACAAAACGAACAAGCTACAAATACTCATCGCAGCAAGAGTAAATTTGCTTTTCTGATTATTGTCAGCGTGATCGTAGTCGCAGGGGTTTCGGCAGCCATCCTTATCACCAAAAGAAACAAGGATAATCAGCAACGCCGTTCACTCGCAGTAACTCAGAGTGACAAAGCTCAGAACCTCGCCAATGAAAATAAGCTCGTCGAGGCTGAGGCTCAGTACAAGCAGGCCATAGACACGGATCCAACTTATGCCATAGCTCATTACGGGCTTGGCCTCGCACTATTCAGCCAAAAGAAATTGCCAGAAGCTGAGGCGGCCCTTCGCCAGGCAATCAAACAAGACCCGAATTACGCGGTGGCCCACAACGCTTTGGCTGTTGTTCTCTTCACTCAAAAGAAAGATGCTGAGGCCGAGACGTCACTTCGTGAAGCCCTGAGACTTGATCCCAACTATGCGAAGGCTCACATGAACATGGCTGTTCGTTTCGAGGAACTGAAGAAATATCCGGAGGCTGAAACCGAATACAGAAAAGCGGTCGAGCTCGATTCGAACTACGCAAATGATGCCACGGTTCATTACTCACTCGGTCAAGTTTTGAGTGAACAAAAAAAACTTCCGCAAGCAGAAGACAGGTACCGCGAGGCCATCAGACTCAATCCCAACTACGCTTCGGCGTATGAAGCGCTCGGTTTATCCCTGCTTCTTACTGGCAGGCCGGCTGAGGCAGAACACACTCTAAAACAAGCAATAAGGCTTGACGATTTTATTGCCAAAAATCCCGTCACGCGTTCCAATCTCGGACTGGCCCTCTGGACCCAGGCAAAACATGCCGAAGCTGAAGCTGAATACAGAGAAGCTTTGAAACTTGATCCGAAGTATGCGGAAGCGCATAACGGCCTTGGGAATCTTTACTTCGGTCGCGGGAATTTCGCGGAGGCTGAACGCGAATTTCGAGAGGCATTAAACTCCAAACCGAGCCTGGCGCCGACTCATGTCAATTTGGCGTCAGTTCTGAACGTGGTGAATAGGTCCGTAGAAGCAGAGGCCGAATTGCGGGAGGCGATCAAGGCTGATCCGAATTCTGCGAACGATGGCGATTGGCATATCGAGCTCGGCAACGCGTTTTTGAACCAGCAAAGGTACAAAGAAGCGGAAGCTGAGTACAAAGAGGCGATTAAGCTGGCGCCGCGCTACGGCAGTAATTCTTTCTATCATTACCGATTGGCTACTATTCTTGCCCATCAGCAGCGATATGCCGAAGCAAAAGAGGAATACAAAGAAGCAATGAGACTGAAAACGGATTCCGTTAAGTTGCCAAATGACAATCTTGCGCAGTTACTCCGGTCACATTAAGGGATATCGGAACCTACCGAGTGGATTGTGCGTTAATCAGGGCGACCTTCATTTTTTAGCCCGCTGGGTCTAGAATAAGGGCCGAAAAATCCGCCGAACTACCGGAGAGTTAAAAGATGCGATTAAGGCTTTCACAAGACGCACGACCCCAGGCCATGACGCTGCTCATCGCTGCGACGATTTCTATCGTGCTCTCGTTCATTCCCTACGCTGAATTCCTGACCTATCCTTTCCGGATTTTCGTAACCTTTATCCACGAAGGCGGGCACGCGCTCGCAGCTCTGCTCACGGGAAACTCGGTGGCCAGCCTGAGCGTCGCGACGAACGCGAGCGGCGAAACTTACACCACGCAAGGCGGGATCATTTCACAGGTCCTAATCTCGAGCGCCGGCTACGTTGGATCGATGGCTTTCGGTGCGTTGCTGCTGGTATTGATTCGCAAGGCCGTCGCGGCGCGTATCGTCCTGCTCAGTTGCGGGATCCTCGTGTTCGCAATGACGATGATCTTCGGATTCATTAAACCGCTCTTTTGGGTGAAGGCGTGGTCCGGAATCCCTTTCACACTTCTGTCGGGATTGTTTATTTCGGCGGGACTGGTTTTGATTGCGAAGTTTGCGAGTGCGCGAGTCGCGACTTTCTTCGTCAGCTTCCTCGCCGTTCAATGCGTACTCAACGCACTCTTCGATCTGAAGACAGTATTTTTACTTTCGTCACCATTTGGACCAGGCGTGCATACTGACGCGCTGAACATGGCGAGCGCTACCGGCATCCCGGCTATTTTCTGGACCATCGCCTGGATCGCCTTCGCCCTCGGAATTCTCTGGTTCGCAATGCGACTCTACGTCGCGCGCCGTGAGAGCAGCTATCAACCCGATTTACCCTTCGAGGACACTCCTCCCATGGTTTAGGCCACGTATTTCACGGATTAAAAAACAAACTTCGCCTGCATCTGGAACATCCGCGGCGGATCGATATTCGCAAACGCCGGGATCGCATTTCCGGATGTTCCTACGCCTGTCGTAAACAACCCGAACGTGGAATTCGCGGTCTGGTTGATTCCGAAAACCGTCACCCCACGTCCGAGAAAGTTTCCATGATTGAAAAGATTGAATCCTTCCAACCTCAACAGAATCGCCTTGCTTTCTGAAAACCGGAAGCGCTTCTCAACGAACGCGGCAACGTCCGACGTAGGCGTGCCACGAAACGCCGATTTCCGAAGGACCACGCCATTGATCAACGGGCGATCGTTGTTGATGCCGTCACCGTTGTCGTCCCTGCCCGTCGTCGCATTGAACGGACGCGCCGATGCAAACATCGACACCGTGCCCGCCGTGAAATCCAACGGGAATCGATAGTGGAACGTGATCACTGCGCGATGACGCTGATCGACCACGCTTGGACCACGTTCAATTTCGCCGAGTTGACTGATGTTACTCTCATTCGGTCCGATGCCGTTGCCGTCAGGCTCAAAGGTGTTCGTCGCTTTCGATAACGTATAACCCACCGAAGCGAACATCTTCCGATTACCGCGATAGCTAAACAGCGTCTGTAATCCATCGTAATCAGCCACACCGAGATTCATGATCACGTTTACCTGTCGTACTCCGCCAGCAGCCGGACGGATTGCCCGCGTGAGGTTTGCGTCAGCAACCGATCGAGTTGGCGTCGCTGCCGAACGTCCGGTGAACGGCGCGGGAGCATTCAAGTCAACGGTGCGATCGAGATTGGACCAGTGCTGGTGTACGTAGTCGGCGCCGAAAAAGAATCCCTTGAAGAATTCACGTTCTGCACCGAAGGTCACGACCTGGCTGCGCGGATTCACCAACTTGTCCGGATAATTCGGCAGCAGATCGAAGTTCAGACCAAATCTCGCCAACTGTTCGCGATAAAAATCGGCCAATCCGGCGCGGATCGTGATGTCGCGAGCCGGAAGTTGGCTTGCGGGAATCGTGCTTGGGTTGACGTTCACAGGAAGACACGATCCAACGAGGCACGTCGGAAATCCGACCTGGCCCGGAGCGGCAGTGTACGTCGTCAAACCATCGAGCCCGTTGACGAGATAACCGGCAACTGCGTTCGAGCGGATCTGCGTGTAATACATCGCGTAACCACCGCGAATCGAAGTGCGCGAGTCTCCACCCGGATTCCAGCCAAAGCCGATGCGCGGCGCGAAGTTGGCGTTCGCGTCGGTGAGCGTCTGGCGGTCATAACGCAGCCCGAGGTCGAGAGTGAAATTGCTGCGCACGTGAATGTTGTCTTGCACGAAGACAGTGTTGAGCCACTGCGGCAAGTCGTAGCTGTTGATGCCGAAGTCAATTGGCTGCGTGTAATTCTGTACGTCGGCAAGAGTCAACTGACCGAACGGCGCGGTAGTCGCGGGTCTGAACGTGAACGTGCCGAGGATCGCGGTGCCCGGCTCGCTGCCGGTTCCACCCGAGCGATGATGAATGATACTGCCGCCGAAACGCAGGTAGTGTTTGCCGAGCGACCACGACATCGTGTCGGAGAATTGCACCTGATGTCCCCAAAGATCTGAAGCACGCGATTGTCCGATCGTAAACGGCACCGCACCGGCGCGCGTGTAAGTAGTTGACAGATTCTGCGCTTCCCACAACGTTACGGGATCACCATGAAGGTAAGCGAAGCGCGCTTCGTTCAGCAGTCGCGGATTGATAACCGCAGTGTGGTTCACCTGTGTGGTCCACGAGCGACGCGAGTAACGGCGCGCCACGCTCGGCGCGTTTGTTCCACCGACCGCGTCCTGCGGGTTGTCGTCGGAGAAACGATCGACGTTCACGCGGAACATCAGGTTTTGGCTCGAGGTGAGCTTGTGGTCCACGCGGCCGTCAAATAGGAACTGGCGATAATGACCGGTGTATTCGAGATTTCCGTCTGGCGGCAACACAAATGACGGGAGCGTGGTTGAAAGAAACGTCGTACGGTTCTGACGAGTGTAATCAGTAGTCGCGAAGAAGAACGTGCGATCCGTGACGATTGGACCACCAATCGTGCCCGAATACTGTTGCAGCGCATCGGGAATGTCCACCGGACTGATCGACGTAATATTCGACGGAGCGACGCAGGTGGGCACTGACTTCGGGCAGAAGCCGTTGGTCGAGAACGACTCGGCCTGCCAGTCGCCGGGACGAATCAGGAATAATCCCTCGCCGTGAAAGGCGTTTGTGCCTGACTTGGTGACGATGTTTAGCGCCGGTGCGGCGGTCCAGCCATATTCGGCTGAGAACGCATTCGAGATGATGGCGATCTCCTGGATAGCTCCGAGCGGAATCGTCGCGATCGCAGTCTGGCGACCCCACCCTTCGTCGTTGCTGGCGCCGTCGAGGGTGAACGTGGTGGTACGACGCGAACCCGCCCCAGTGATGAAATAAGTCTGGTTGACGAAGAGGTCGCCGGTTCCCTTACCCGATCGAAACGCCGAGTTGAGGAGCGGCAAGGTCGAGACTTTGCGACCGAGAATCGGCGTCTCGTTGATCTGTTCCGGCGTCAGCGGGAGACCGACTTGTGGATCCGCGCGGACGCCTTCCGCAGTGCCGTAAACAGTGACCTCTGCGTTTTGTGAGCCCGGCTGGAGCGTCATTTTTATGGTTGCTGTTTCGCCGGAGCGCAGCGTCAATCCATCGCGCTCTTCGTTGCCGAAGCCCTGGTGCGTGACCGTCACTTTGTAGGTACCGGTCAGCGACAGCGCTGGAAACGTGGCGGTGCCGTCGGTGCCGGAGATGACTTCACGCGAGGCAGCGGTGGCGTTGTTGATAACGGAGACTGTCGCGTCCTTTATGACTGCGCCGTTTTGGTCGTTGACGATGACGATCATCGTAGCGGTGTTCGGCGACTGCGCTAGACAAGTGATGAAGGCAGACAGAATCAGAGGTAAGGTAAGTAGAAGCTTAATTTTCATGTGATCACCTGAGGTTAGAATTCCGAAGGTGTGATTGTGCGGCCAAAACGGAATTACTACCACGCGCCGTAGGCACAAGTTAGACGGATAGAAAGAACAGGTCAGGAAGAGGGGCTTGCCCCCGCTCGTCCAATCCAAGCAACGGCGGGGGCAAGCCCCTCTT
>DATFDT010000024.1:0-7424 GCA_035251975.1 Pyrinomonadaceae bacterium
GCCGGTAACAGGCATGCTGTATGGCGACGCGAAAGACACGCTGACACGACTGGTTCAAGCCGTGCAGCACGCGTAGGGCCACAAAAGGCACAAAGAATTTTTAGCCACAAAAAGGCACAAAAGCACAAAAATTATTGGAGATTGAATGAGAAGATTTTTAACTTCCTTCGTGTTGGCGAGTTTGCTCGTCACCACGCTTCCCGCGACCTACGCCCAACGCGCTGCTCATAAATCAACAAAGAAGACAGCAGCATCTGCCGTAACTAAACGTGGTGTTGATACGATCGCGGCAGATCAACTTCGAGATTACCTGACGTTCATTGCTTCCGACGAAATGGAAGGGCGCGACACGCCATCGCGCGGGCTCAACACGACCGCGAAGTTTCTCGCGATGAATCTCGCGCGCTGGGGTTTCAAACCCGCGGGCGACGAAGGCAGCTTCTTCCAACGCATCGATCTGCGACGAGAACGCGCGGACACTGGTCAAACAAAAGTTGATCTCAGCGGGCGAACATTCACGTCGGGAACGAATTTTCTTCCGGTGGCCGGCTCAGGCAATGTCAGCGGTCAACTGGTCTTCGCGGGGAACGGTTGGTTTGTGAAGTCGAAAGACATGGACGCGTACAAAGGAGTCGATCCGGCTGGACGTATTGCGGTGATCTTTGGAACTCCAAACATGCTGCCGCGCGGCCTCTCGCGCGCCGACCTCGGCAAGCCCAGGGAAGAGCTCATGAACGCGAGCGATTACGCGCGCAGCAAAGGCGTTGTCGGTTTGATCTATGTGCCTGACACACAGTACTTCACGAACTGGCGCCTTCGTCAGCGCTTCGTGGAACGTGGCTCGACTGTGGTCGCTAAGTTTCAACCGCAAACAGCAACCACGCTGTTGCCGACGATCGTGATCACACCGGATACAGCAAACATCCTCTTTGAAGGAGAGACGCAGACGGCTTCCACAATCTCCAACGCGGCTTTTGGCTCAACCCCGGCGACAATACCCCCATTTCTGCTCAGCGATCAAAAGAAGCTCACGATGAATGTCGTGAACACGACCGAGACGGTGCCGACGCAGAATGTGGTTGCAGTTTGGGAAGGCAGCGATCCGGTTTTGAAAGCTGAATACGTTGCACTCGGCGCGCATTACGATCACGTCGGTAGTGGTTGTCCGCCAGCGGGCACGGATACGATTTGCAACGGGGCGGACGATGATGGATCTGGGACCACGGCGTTGCTGGGAATGGCGGAAGCTTTGGCGAAGGCGCCCGCGCGACCGAAACGTTCAGTGTTGTTCGTGTGGCACTGCGGCGAGGAGAAAGGCTTGTGGGGATCGCGTTACTTCACTCAATTTCCCACCGTGCCGCTCAAGCAGATCGTGGCGCAGCTCAATATCGACATGATTGGTCGCAGCAAGAAAGTCGGCGACACGAACCCAAAGAACAACGAGCTTACCGGACCGGATGCCGTTTATTTGATCGGCTCGACGATGATGAGCACGGAGTTGGGAGAGCTCGTCAACAGTGTTAACAATTCGTTTTTGAAGCTCACGTTTGATACTAAGTACGACGATCCGAAAGATCCACACCGGTTTTTCTACCGCAGCGATCACATCAATTACGCGCGCAAGGGGATTCCGATCATTTTCTTCTTCGATGGCGAGCACGAGGATTATCACCGCGCGGGCGACACGGCTGACAAGATCGATTACCAGAAGATGGAGAAGATTACGCGGACGATCTATATGACGCTGTGGGAAATTGCGAACCGGACGGCGCGCTTGAAGGTGGATAAGCCGTTGCCGGTGCAGATCACCGGGAGCACAGATTAACGCGGACCAGATCTTTCGGATAAGAGCTTTCTATAAGCTTCGGCGCGTGAGAGACCAAGCTCACGCGCTGCTTTTTTCAGTGCGGCGCGGTGGTCCATGCCGTCGCGCTCGAATTGATCGACTAAGGTCGCGATACTTTCCGATTGTTTCGGAAGATCAAGAACGTTGCGATCGATCAGCACCACAATCTCTCCACGAACATCCGTCTTTTCCGCGTAATCCGCAGTTAATTGACTCAGTTTTCCACGTCGTATGTCTTCGTGTAGCTTGGTCAACTCCCTGGCTACGACAGCTTCACGCTCGCCGAGCATCTCGTAGGCGTCTTTCAGCGTTGCGGCGAGACGATGTGGGGCTTCGTAGAAGATCAGTGTGCCCGGAATTGATTGCAATTCGGTGAGCCGAGCGCGGCGCGCGTTCGTACGCGATGGCAGGAAGCCTGCGAAGAAGAACTCGTCAGTCGGGAGACCTGCAGCAATCAGAGCAGTGATTAGCGCACTTGGGCCAGGTACGGGAACGACTACGATCTCGTTCTCGATTGCGGCGCGGACGAGACGAAAGCCGGGATCGCTGATTGACGGTGTGCCCGCGTCTGAAACCACAGCGACGTTGGTTCCCTGTTTCAGTCGATCGATCAATTCCGTTGCGCGTTGCTGCTCGTTGTGTTCGTGATAACTGATCGTCTTCGTGTATAGGCCATAGTGATTGAGGAGCTTGTGTGTGTGGCGCGTGTCTTCGCAGGCGATGAGATCGACGTCGCTCAGAACCTGGAGCGCGCGGTGCGTGATGTCTGCGAGATTGCCGATCGGAGTAGCGACGAGATACAGAGTGCCGGGCATGTTCTCGCATATCTTAGACGAGTTTTAGACAGGATTACAGGATTAACAAGATAAAGGCCCCGGCGTTTGAAGCCGAGGCCTTTTGGCAGGGTAGACCAGCAGATAACAAGCGGAGTCAGATGCGGGTTAATACCGAGGGAATGGAATTCGTCTCCACCAATCGTTGTTGCGATTATTGTTGCGGTCGTTGCGGTCGTCGCGACGCCAGTCGCCATTTCGATCTCGGCCGTAGCCACCACCGTAACCAAAACCGTAGACGTTGCTGATGTAGCGCAGTTCCTGCTGGATCTGCGACCACTCTGAAGCAGTGCGTCCATCAAATCCTCGACGCGCGAAGCGATCCAGATCATCGGCTTCCTGAAGCACTCTGCGAGCTTCGTTCGCGCTGCGGTTCAAGTCACGACCATTGCCAACTCGCGATTTCAAATCGCCGACAGCGTCGCGAAACTGGTGGACCTGATCGTTGATTCGATCTTCGCGGTTTGAGCCGTTTGAGCGGCTGCGATCGAGGGCGCGGTCGATGTCGCGTTCGAAATCTTTTGCGAGACGATCGAGACGATGTACGGAGTCGCGGAGCCCGCGATCGTCGTAGCGTCCGTAACCGCGATTGTCATCCGGATAGCGTCCGTACTGGGCAGAGGCTGCGGCGGGCAGGGCAAGCGCTAGAATCGCCGCAGCGAATATTGAAAACTTCAGTGTGTGCCGGTTCGTCATGTTTTGAATTTCTCCTCAGTAAGTCCGATGTCGCTGCCGGACGTTTGGCAAGCGCTGTGCCTGTTTAGAAACTGCGGGAAAATGGGCAGGTTTTAAAGGAGGGAACGCGAAAAGGTGCAGAAGTTACGGAAAACGTAAAAAGGATTCTCACGCAGCGGCGCAACGGCGCAGAGAAAGAGCTTTTCGTTGCGCCGTTGCGCCGCTGCGTGAGAAACCTTCTTCAGTGACGTTTATCGATAAGAATGAAGAGGTGGCGCCGGATGTCGGCCTCGAGGAGGAGGTAGTTCTTTTCGATCGACTTCCACGCGGGCGCGCCGGTGCGAGACTTCGCTAGCAACAACTCCTCGTTCGCCCGCTTGATTCCGAGATGACGAATATTCGCCGCCGCGAGCCCGCCACCACGCACGATCCCATCGCGCGGCGTCCTGGGCCATCCAGCTTCAACATACAAAGTGCGGACACCGTTCGTGAGCGTCAACAGGTGTCCAACCATCGTCGAAGTGCCCGTCGAAAACCGGTGATCTTCCTGTCTCGCTATCTGAATACTGGCGCCCGCTCGATTCGCTTCACCAGCCAACACGGTAAATTCCGCGATCAGCCAATCGACGCCCGCTTTCCGCAGCAGGTCGTTTGAATTCTTCAGCGACAGGTACTCGGCAACGTCAGCGCGCCCAGCAAGCCTTGCTCTGCGCTCCGCCTCAGACAATGCTGCCGCCCAAGCTTCATCTAGTTCGCTCATATTCGCTCGCCGATGGTATCATGACCGCCGAATCGTCCCCCCACAATCCCAGATGCGGAACATATCGACAATGACCCGATCACATCGAGCGCTAATGCGCCTTTTAACCGTAATCCCAGCGGTTGGGCTGTTTTTCCTAATCAGCGCAAACCCGTTCGCACAGTCAAACCAACTGCCTGCGCCGAGCAGTCACCTCAGCGACTTTGCGGGAGTGATCGATGCTGACACCAAGACGCGCCTGGAAAGCCTTCTCCAGGGCCTCAAGGAAAAGAGCAAGATCGATCTCTATGTCGCCGTAGTCGAAAGCACTGGCGCCCAGGAAATCGCACCGTTCTCACAACAGCTCGCGCGCGATTGGAATATCGGCGTGAAGACGGGCCGCACGAAGACGCTGCTGCTCGTTGTGTCAACGGCTTCGAAATCATCGTTCACGCAATTTACTCGCATGGTGCAGGCAGACCTGCCGGATGGCGTGCTGGGCGACATGAACAATCGCATGAGTGGGCCGTTGAGCGATGGTCGGGTCGCTGAAGCAGTCGACACCGGCATACACGTGTTTGCGAACGCGCTCGCTGAGAAGATCGGTTTCAAAGTTTCCGATATCGAGACGTCGTCGACAGTCGCAGCTGCGCCCGTCGCAAGTGACTCGCCGCAACCGGTGCTTGTCAGTGCGAAGGACACACCACGCACTCGCCCGCGCTCCGTTCGTGATACGCCAAAAGCCGAAGCACAGGCAACGCCGCCGGTCGAAGCGCCCAAAACAGAACCGACGCCAGAACCGGCGCCAGAAGCGACGCCGAGTGAGAGTCCGGCTGCGGAGCCAACTGAGTCACCAAAGACTGAAGCCACGCCCGCCGAATCGCCAAAGCCCGACGACGTTAAGACCGAAGCCACGAAACCAGGACGCAAGAAACCGCCTGCCGCCGCTCCGAAATCAGCTTCCGTCAAACAGAAAACCGCCGCCGAGATCGCAGAACAAGATCTCGATGAGTCAGAAGAAGTCGAGCTGACACTCACGAAGCCGTTGCCGGAACGCGCGGTGAAGTTGAGAGAATTTCTCGACACGCATCCCGAGTCGAAAGCCCGGCCGCGCGCAATCGAACTGCTGATCAGCACACACGCAGGTTTAGGCGATCAGAAGTTGAAAAATGGCGACATCGCTGGCGGCATCGAGCAGATGATGCGCGCTATCGACGAGGCTGATACCAGTATCCCCGAAAACCTTTTCGCGGGCGTGATCGCTCAGATTCCGACGAACTTGTACCTGCGCGGCGAGCGTGAAGCGGCTTACAAAGCAGCGCAGAATATTGAAACCAAATTCGGTAACGATCCAAAGCGTCTGCTTGAGATGGCGGGCTTTTATCTCAGCGTCGAACGCGGCAGTGATACTGTTCGCGTCGCCGAGAGCGCGGTGAAACTGGCGCCCGATCTCGCCGAAGCACATCGAATGCTCGCGGTCGGATTGCACATCTCTTTGCGACTTGACGAAGCCGCGGCTGAGTATAAGAAGACTCTCGAGCTCGATCCGTCGTCGAAAGTCTCGCGTGGCAGTCTCGCGGATCTCTATCGCGCCGCTGGTAAGAACGAAGAGGCGCTCGCACTCTACAACGAACAACTCGCCGCCGATCCGAAAGACAAGGCTGCGCGCGCCGGCAAAGTGATCGCGCTGTTTGATCTGAATCGCGCTGATGAGGCTAATAGCACGCTCCAGTCCGCACTCGCTGACGAGCCACGCAATCTGCCGCTGCTCTCCGGCGCCGCTTACTGGCTCGCTGCGCACGATAACAACGAGAAGGCGCTCGAGCTGGCGCTCAAAGCAACTGCGCTCGAACCGCGTTACACCTGGGCGCAGATCGCATTGGCCCATGCGCTTCTGGGTATGAAGCGGCCCTTGGATGCCGAGCGGTCGTTGCGTTATGCACGGCAGTATGGGAAGTTTCCAACGCTTACTTATGAGCTCGCGAGTGTGCTGGCGTCGATGGGCTTGTATGAGGAAGCAGCCGAAGTTTTGCGCGAGTCGTTCACGATGAAAGACGACCAGATCCAGACTTACCTCGCCGGACGCGTGCAGGTGAGTGATGCGAGTTTTATCGATTTGCTTGCGCCGGAACGACGCGCAGGAATTTACCAGCCGGCGGCAGCAGACACCGGCGCAAATGCAAAGACGATGAAGGCGTTGCTTGCCTTTAGCACTGCAATCACGCCCGCTGAGGGACAGAAGATTGACGAACCGGCTGCAGTCGCCGCTGCGAAAGATTTTGCCTCGGGCAGCGACGGCATGCGTCCTTTCCGGCAGGTGTATGCGGCGAGTCGATTAGCGCGCAACGGAGTCGGCATCACGACCGCGCTCGATCTGATCGCACAGGCGAGAAAAGCAACAGACGAAGCGCTGAAGGTTCCCGTGCTCACGCTCGCAGTGCAAGCCGATGAATTTCGTGACATGCGTGCGAGCGCGATTTCGTCAGGAAGCGTTCCTGATGTCGCGCCGGCGCCTGCGGCGGTGCTCGCGAATATTTACCAGGGACGTTTGGAAGATCTCGAAGGCTGGGCGCTCTTCAACGACGAGAAGTATTCAGAAGCGGTGGTGCATCTGAAAAAAGCCGCGGAGATGTTGCCGGCAGAAACTCCAGCATGGCGTATCGCGCTCTGGCACCTCGGCGTGACACTCGAACAGTCAGGCCAAAAGGAACAGGCGCTCGATGCGTACATCAAGAGTTATAAAGGTGAACCGGCGCCGTCGGCTGTTCGTCGATCGGTGATCGAACAACTCTACAAACGAATCAACGGCTCGCTTGATGGACTCGCTGAAAAACTCGGAGCCGCAACAGGAACAACGGTTGCCACTTCAACACCGGCAACTACAACACCGGAAATGACAACACCCGAACCAGCACCGGCAGAGACTCCGAAATCAGAACCACCACCGAAACCGATATCTGATGAAGCGCTGAAAAACGCTTCGGCACGTTTGCGAACAACAGTAAAAGTCATGGGACGCATTGTTGATGCGAACAAAGTCGGAATCTCGAACGTGACGGTTGTGTTGATTAGCCCGTCAGGCAGCGTGATGGCAGCGACGACTGATAACGAAGGAATCTACTCGTTCAAAGTTGCGCCATCCGAGAAAACTTACAGAGTAATCCCTTCGAAGGACGGTTACACCTTCACTCCGATCGACCGCACACTGCCTGGATTGTTTGAGGATCTGAAGGAGATCGACTTCGTAGCAGGAAAACCGTAGCCCCGGCTGAACATAGAACAAGTCAGGAAGAGGGGCTTGTCCCCGCCCGTCCAATCCAAGCAACGGCGG
>DATFDT010000025.1:0-6301 GCA_035251975.1 Pyrinomonadaceae bacterium
CGCCCCAGGCTTTATGCTTCCGCCTGCTTCGCAGGCTAAGTCAGGATCCACTGTTTAATGACTACTGAAGAGATCGAGGAGATCGCCGGCAGGTTAATAAACGCGCTTGGCGATCAGTCCGAAAGTATTCTTTATTATCCACACCCTTTCGGGGTCGATGGCTTCGTCGTGATCTTTCGCGACGACGTTACGTCAATCGTCGATTTGATCGCCGATGCTCATCTTTGCGTACCCACTGAAACTCCTCTGTACTGCTTACGACGCAGCGAGCTCTTCGAATTATCACTTCCGGTGTATTCATGGGTGTACCTCGTCAACAGGCATGTGCATATGGCGTACTGGCTGAAATATGAAGGCCAAGTACTGTTCGGCAGCGACATTCGTGCGCAACTCGAGCTCCCCAATCCACACCTGATGCTTGCAAGTCACATCGGCGTCAGCACCCACTACCTGCGTAGCGGCATCATCCTCGATGGACTGCAACACAAGCGTTACCTCGAGTTGATCGAAACACTGAAACAACAAATCAAAATGCTGATGGCGACTGCATTACTGTTGCACGGCCAATGGAACGTGACCGCAGAAACTGTCGCAGACCAGTTCGAACACTCTTTTCCGGATCCTGAACTCAAGCAGATTTGGAGTGAGTTTAGGCGGCTGATGCCTGCTCGCCGCGATGACGAACACTGGTCGGCTTTCGAAGCAGTTTGGCTTTTCGAACGCTTCATCAAGCAGCTCAGGAGATACGCACAGTGACGGTTACGGTTGATGATTATCAACGAGCAGTAGACGATTTTGTTGAAGGCTTGCGAGACAGCCTCGGAGATGATCTTGTCAGCATTATTTTGTATGGCAGCCTGGCCCGGCAGGAATGCAAGCCCGGACAAAGTGATTTGCTTGATGCTTATGTGTATCTCAAGAATGAAGTCTTCAGCGACAAAGAAAAATTTTTCAAAGCCTTTGAGACTATGGTGAGAGCCTGCAACCGGTTGTTACTCACGGGACTACCATACCAACATCCTTTTCAGTATTGGAGCGAGGACGAGTTGGAGCACATCCCAGCGCTATACCGTGCACACCTGGAGTCGGATGCGCTCAGCACAGTTCTATTTGGGAAAGACGTCCGGCCGCAGATGAGTTGTACTGAAGCTGAGCTCGCGGTTGCGAAAGTTTCCTTTTTCGAGGCACGCCGGATGGGCCATCATCTGACGATCTATCTACGCAAGCAGGAGTTGACGGAAGATGATTGCGAAAAGATGTTGGCCGGCGTGAAACTGCTGGTGAAATTCCTGCCCGGGATAGCTTGCGTTTCACTGGACATCTTAACCGGACCAAACCAGGCCATTCCTTCGTTGCTGAAAGCACTGCCGGATCTGGATGCAGCTTCAGCGCAGAACATTGAAGCTTTCATCCAAAAACGCACGGTCACCCTCGCCGAAGCAGAAGACTTGCGCGAGATCCTCAGACAGACGCTGAGTTTTATAGAAGACCTGCACGATAAGCTTCTCAGTAACGCTTGAATTACGAACGAGGCACGATTATTCTGATCACCACTCCCGACCGGCTCACGCTTGTCACGTCATTATGAAGATTTTCAAGGATAACGCAGCGATCGATCTGTGCGTTCATGAGCTATTCGAACAGCAGGCTAAGCGTACGCCACACGATGTCGCTGTCCGCTTCGAAGAGCAGCAGTTGACTTACGCTGAGCTGAATGCGAGGGCGAATCAACTCGCGCGTTATCTGCGCGCCTTCGGAGTCGGGCCGGAAGTTCTGGTCGGACTCTACCTCGAACGTTCGCTCGATATGATCGTCGGTTTGCTTGGTGTCATCAAAGCAGGCGGAGCCTACCTGCCGATGGAAATAGCGACGCCGAAAGAGCGTTTGAAACTGTTTGACGACGCGGGCGTGCGCGTGCTGCTGACAACGGATCACCTGAAGACAAGCCTGCCTGAATTGACAGCCCAAACTGTTTGCCTCGACTCTGAGTCGCGCGCGATCGCACAGCTTGCTACCGAGAACGTAAACAATGCGGGGGCACCAGAGAATCTCGTTTACGTGCTCTTCACTTCCGGATCAACTGGCAAGCCCAAGGGCGTGGCCGTCGAGCACCGCCACCTGGTTAATTATATTTACGGCGTTACCAGCCGCCTGAACCTCTCTCCCGGTGATAACTACGCGACCGTCTCAACGATCGCGGCTGATCTCGGCAACACAGTCATCTTTCCTTCTCTCTGCCTCGGCGGTTGCTTACACATCGTGTCGCGAACACGCGCCTCAGACGCTGCAGCCCTCGTTGATTACTTAAAACGTCACCGGATTGATTGTCTCAAGATTGTTCCATCGCATCTTGCCGCGCTCTTGAAATCTTCTCAAGCGGAAAAAATTTTACCGCGGCGGCGTCTTGTACTTGGCGGCGAAGCGTCGCGCTGCGGTTTCATAGACCAGATCCGATCCTTAAATACCGGATGCACGATCTATAACCACTACGGCCCGACGGAAACGACTGTCGGCGTGTTGACCTACGAAACGCCGTTCCCACTCGAAGTCGACCAAAACGCAACATTGCCAATTGGTAGACCGCTCCCTAATACGCAAATTTATCTACTCGACGATCAACTCAACCCGGTCGCGCCAGGGACTCCAGGTGAGATCTGCATCGGCGGGCTGGGTGTTTCGCGCGGGTATCTTTCCCGTCCTGATCTGACTACGGAAAAGTTCATCCCCGATGCGTTCGGCGCCACACCCGGAGCGCGTCTGTATAGAACGGGCGACCTCGCACGCGAACTGCCGGACGGGAATGTGGAGTTTCTCGGTCGTATCGATCGGCAAATGAAAATCCGCGGGTTCCGAATCGAGTTGGGCGAGATCGAGAATGCGCTCGCACGTCATGCGTCTGTACGTGAGGCTCTGGTTGTTCCTCATGAACTGGGGAAGGGCGAGGTACGTCTCACAGGCTACATCATTCCCGAGCCGCGCAAAGAACGGCCCGAGAAATCTGAAATACTAACGTTCCTCAGGGAACAGTTGCCGGAACACATGATTCCTTCAGTATTTGTGCTGCTCGACGCGTGGCCGCTGACACCGAACGGTAAAGTTGATCGCAACGCGCTCCCGTTACCAAGGGCGGAGGTGCGCGAAGCCGTACTCAATGATGAAGATGATTTCGAACTCCGGCTCGCGAGGATATGGAGAGAAGTTCTAAGCGTTCGCGCCTGCAAGGCGGATGACAATTTTTTTGAGTTGGGTGGAAACTCATTAATGGCCATCGCGCTATTCGCAGAGATAGAGAAGGAATTCGAAGTGAGTCTGCCGATGGCAAGCATCTTACAGGCTCCCACTGTCCGCCAACTTGCTGCCGCCATCGGTCGCGGTCAAGCTGCTGGACCTACGTCGTCGTTAGTCGCCATTCAACCCAACGGCTCGAAGCTGCCGTTCTTTTATGTACACGGGCAGGGTGGGAACGTAATCATGCATTACACTCTCGCGCCGCATCTCGAACGCGATCAGCCTTTTTACGGTCTGCAGTCATACGGGCTCGACGGTAGGAACGAGCCCTTTACGCGCATCGAAGAAATGGCTGCTCATTACATCGCCGAGATAGTCTCCGTGCAACGTCAGGGGCCTTATCTTCTTGGCGGCTTTTGTTCCGGTGCGATCATCGCTTTCGAAATGGCTCGACAACTTCACGCCAGCGGCCGCAAGGTAGGGCTGGTTGCGATGGTTGATCCTTACACTCTCTATCGCAATCAATACTTGCCACCGATCCCGAAACTTCGCTCTCAGCTCTACCACGTCGTCGGCCAAATCGATTGGCATTTAGACTCGTGGGGAGAACTCGGGCCGCGTAGATTTGTGTCGACGAGACTCTCGTCCGCAAGGAAGAAGCTGATGAAACCCTTCCTGGTGGTTGGTCACAGGATATATCCAAATCTTAGTGACGAGCGACGCCGGCTCAATTACAAAGTATGGCAGGCGAATATCCAGGCCGAGAAGTATTACGTTCCTCAGACTTATCCCGACCGCATCACCATCTTCATGTCGAGCAAGATTTACGCGCCCCACAAAGACACGCGTCTGAGTTTTAGCGAAAAGGCCGGCGGGACAGAGATTCACCTGGTTCCAGGCTCGCACCTGTCAATGACTGAAGAACCTCAGGTCCGCGTACTGGCCCAAAAATTAACGGCGAGTCTACGCAAGGCACAGGAAGCCGCGCGGCGTCAGTGAACAGTCACTTGGATCGGGTCAGTACAGGGAGCGATAGCAACCTGGTCAACCCGAAAGATAAAAGCATGTGTGGTATTTGCGGCATTTGGGGAGTCGGGAAGCGAACGAGCATCGAGGCGATGGTCGCGGCGCTGGACCATCGCGGTCCGGACGATCGCGGAATTTATCAAGACGAAAGAGTAACGCTCGGGATGACGCGCCTGTCCGTGATCGATTTGAGCACGGGCGGTAGTCAGCCGATGTCGAATGCACAAGGCACCATTCATCTCGTTTACAACGGCGAACTCTATAACTTTCAAAGTGAACGCCAAATCCTCGAAAGCAAGGGCTACTCCTTCTCCTCACACTCCGACACAGAAGTGGTCCTGCAGATGTACGAACACTACGGTGATGATTTTCTGCTGCGGCTCCGTGGTATGTTCGCGCTCGCAATCTACGACAAGCGTCGTGGGCCCGGCCACGAGCGGCTACTATTAGCGCGCGATCATTTCGGAATCAAGCCCCTACTCTACGCGCGCGTCTCCGGCCGGCTGGTCTTCGCCTCTGAACTCAAAGCGCTACTCGCCAGCGGGCTCATCGATCGCGAGATCGATCCCATCTCCCTGCGACTTCTTTTGACTTTCGGTTCAGTCACACAACCACGCACGATGCTGCGCGGCGTAAGCATGTTACCGCCTGCACACTTCATGATCGTCGAAGGCGATCGTGAGCGCGTCGAGCGTTACTGGAGTCTGGAAACAGACCGCCACGGTGATTTGCGTGCTCAGCCGTATGAAGAGTGCGTTGCCGAGCTAAGACGCAGGCTCGAGGAGTCAGTGCGCTTGCAGATGGTGAGCGATGTTCCCGTCGGTGCTTTCCTTAGCGGTGGTCTCGACTCTTCGCTGCTCGTGGCGCTGATGACGAAGCTGACGAACACGCGAGTCAAAACTTTTTCAGTCGGGTACGAAACCGAAGGGCGCGAAGTAGACGAGAGCAGAGAGGCCGCACGCACTGCAGAATTCCTGGGGACCGATCACACACGCGTGCTCGTGCGCAGCACTGATGTGCGCGACCAGCTCTCACATATCGTTGCGAGTCTGGATCAGCCGTCGGTAGACGGCGTCAACTCCTACTTCGTTTCTCGTGCGGCTCGCAGCGCAGTCACCGTCGCCATCTCCGGCACCGGAAGTGATGAGCTCTTTGCCGGTTATTACTGGTTCACCGATATGGTTCGAGAGGAAGGGCTGCGCAGGTCTTCGGCGTGGTCTCTCATAGCGGCAGTAGCACGCTATCCCGCTCTTGATCGGTTCATCTTAATGCGCGGCGGAAGAACGCTGTTGAAGGCGCGGAATTGTGCCGGGTTCACGACGCGCTACGCCACCAAATTCACCAACTTTGATGCGCTTGATGCGGCACACTTGATCGCGCCAGAGTTGAGAAGACAAGCCCAGGCGGGTCGTTCGCAACACTACGATCTCGATGCGATTGATGAGTTGCCTTACGGCTCCACAGTCGAACGCATCACTGGTCTCTGCCTGCGCGGGTACATGAACAACCAACTCCTCCGTGACCTCGACGCGGTTTCGATGGCGCACTCACTCGAAGTGAGAGTGCCTTTTCTCGATCCGGAAGTGGCGGATGCCGCACTCTCGCTACCGGAGAGCGCCAAGATCGGCAACGGCAAAGTGATTAACTCAGGCCAAGAATCTTATCTGGAAGCGGGAACGAAACGGATCCTGATGGATGTAGCTCGGCCATTGCTCCCGGAAGGTTTTGACCAGGCTCCCAAGCGCGGCTTTGTTATGCCATTCACTGCCTGGTTAAGAGGGCCACTGCGAGAAATATTCGAAGACATCCTCAGCGACGAGCGCGTTCGCAGCCGCGGACTGCTCGATGTGCAAAAAGTCTCCGCAGTTCGGCGCCGCTTTACCTCCATTCCTGCCGGCCAGCTCGACTGGATGCAGCCGTGGCTATTGATGGTGCTCGAACTCTGGTGTCGCGAGGTGCTCGCGCGGTAGCGACCAAAATACAATTGCACGGGCGGCCACGGAGGGCCGCCCCTACAGTTGTAGTTGATCAGGCAAGTTCTTTGGAG
>DATFDT010000026.1:0-7612 GCA_035251975.1 Pyrinomonadaceae bacterium
AATGTGCTATTCGGAAGTTAAACTTCCTGGACGCCCGTGCCTCCGACTTTGTACTTTCGGCCGCAGCGCTCGCAGGTCGCATTCAGCTTGTGATCCGGCTTCAGCGATCGGGCACAGAAACATACCCAACCTCCATGTCGCGCCGGGTTTCCGTAAACCAGTTCATGAGGACGAACGTCATGAGTTACAACAGCGCCCGCTCCGATGAGGCAACGTGCGCCGAGTCTGACGCCGCAAACGATCGTTGCGTTCGCGCCGATGGTTACCCCTTCTTCGATCCATGTTTCCACCGGCGTCCAGTCCGTGTCGCGACTGCGCGGTGCCAGATCGTTAGTCAGAACGGCGTTTGGACCAAAAAATACGTTGTCTGCGACGTGCACGTGCTGCCAGATACAGACGCCGTTTTTGATGGTTACATTGTTGCCGATGCTAACGCCGCTCTCGATGAAAGCATGATCTCCGACGTTGCAGTGAGAACCGATAACCACATCTTTCAACACGTGAGCAAACGCCCAGATACGGGTGCCTTCACCAATTGCATCTGTTTCGACTAGCGCTTTCTCGTGGATGAAAGTGGCGTGTTTAGGTTCGACCATATGGTCGAGGATAATAATCGATGTAGCGGCTACGCTCTACTGCGGCGCTTCAAGATCAAGTATCCAACTGCAACAACAATGACGAGAATAGCTACGATGGTCATCCAGTCAAATCGCATCGGTCGGGTGTGCTCCTCTGACAGAATTTTCGAGCTCTTTTATCAAAAAACCGTTCTTAAAACTAATTGCGAACAGGCAAACGCGGAAATGCAGTCGGCGTCGACGTGTTATTTTGCTTAGCTTTCAATGACTCCGCGTAGTGATAAATAACGCGATCTTTCTCGGGCACCAGGCCCGCGATCTCGGTTTCAGTCTTGATCACTGCTGCGAACTGTTTACTGCCACGCACCACTGCGTCGTCACCTTTTTTGAAGCCCCAGACGAGGGCTGCCGGCGCCGTGTAGGGAAAGATCAGCGCCGAAGTCGCTGCAACGCCGACTGCCAGGATGCCGGTGCGATTAGTACCTTCAGTTTCTGCGGTTAGCTGCACGGGAATCTTTGTACCATCGATCGCGACGATGTGTTCCATCTGAAAAGTCAGTGCACCGCCCCGCCCGAGGTTCGCGGCTTTCCTCACGCGCACGATCTTCGCGCGCGCGATCGTCCCGCGCGGGATGATCAGTGCGTCATCAACAAAGACCGGACGCGCGACCGCGAATGCGATCGTGTTGTTGATTTTGATGTCAGCGGATGAGACTGGATAAAGCGTCTCGACTATGACGACCGCGCCGGGCGGTAACTTCACTGTTTTGATCGGCGATGCATTTGGCTGACCGGCTTCGGGCAGGTTTGGCGGACCGTTCGGGACTACTGACATCACTTGCAACACATTCTCAGGCACGCCGCGTCGTTTCATATCGTCGAGCACGGGAGGAAAGACGTCGAAGTTACATGACGACGTGAGAATGGTGGCGATGATCAGCTCCGAGCGCATGCCCTTGTGAACCATGGTGAGGACGTCGCGATTGGTAAGGATGCGGACAGAGCGCGTGGGGCTTTTTGTGTTCTGTCCGAAGGTCTCCGCGGCGGTTGTTAAAAACAGAACGAGAGCGATAGTTAACCAGTATTTCCATCTCATAACCGGACTCCTGGCGTGCACGCAAACTTACGGGTGAGAGATCCAGTGGCAAGCAATGTGCCGGGAAAAAAGCTGGAAAACTGAGTGAATTCTAACTATTAGGGTGTGCGCACAGACACAACTGCTCGCCAGCGAGCAGTTGGTAGGTCGAGAACAATTAGGATGGGTGCAAACTTGTTCTCAGGAAATAAACCCAGTTGAGTGCCAGACAAAACAGCGCCGGCACAAAGTACTGAACCAGCATCCACGTACGGATCGTTGTTACGTGTTCATCTCGCAAAACTGAAATCTTGACCGCCGCTGTAATGATTGAGCTAATCGTAATGCCGGCCAGGAGAAGATAACCGGCGCCGGATTCTCTCTTCCAAACCCAATAGCAACTAGCGATGCAAAAAACCGCGAGGGCAATAGACGCCATGACCTTCCCGAGCGGAAGATCAGTCGTGACGTTGGTCGTCATTATCAACAACACCTGAAAGATGGGCACAATTCCAAACAAGACGACATTGACCAGAAGGACAATTGCGAGAATCGCCCATTCACTCGCTGGCGAAAGTTTCCGGGTAGCTGGATTCATGGTTTACTCGTTTTCAAAACGCGCAGCCGTTTGAATCCGCTGTTGCTCAACATCTGAGCAGCAGCCGTGTAGGCCTTGCCGGGCGTTTCGCCTGCAAACAGAACGATCATGTCGGATATCTGTAATTCGTTAACAGCTCGCACTGCCAGCTCATCAATTGGGATGTTCTTCGCACCGGCGAGATGGCTCGCGGAATACTCACCGCGATCACGCAGATCCACAACCGTTACCGTTTCACCAGCTTCTTTGAGGCGTTGAATCCCGGTTTCGTCTATCGACTCCAACGGCGGAGTTGATGAAGGAAGAGTTTTGAGCGCAGTGCTTTCCACACGGATTTGCAGCGCCCGCAGGACCTCAGATTGTTGCAACTCAGTCAAACTGCCGCTCCACATGTTGGTTACAATTCCTTCGTCATTCACGAGCACTGCGGTCGGTATGCCCACGAGTCCATAGGGTTTGAGATCTCTCAACGACACAAGTTTTACCTGGTCGAAGGATAGCTGGAGGTTTTCCAGGTAGGCAGTGGCTTTGTCTGGATCACCGCCCAGTAAAACGACTAGCCTGGTGCGGCTGCGATCAGCTCTGTTTTGCTCGATCAGGCGGTAAAAAGGTGCGTTCTCACTACAGATAGCACACGATTGCTCCAGAACAATCACCAGGGTTTGAAAGCTCATGGTCCAATCCAACCCATTCACTGGAAATCGGGCTCCCGCTTTGAAGTAAGCGGGGAGCTGACTCCGATTGGTTAGTTGTGCCACTCTATAACGACGCACACCTAGTCCGGTCATCAGAATAGCCAGGGTGATGATGCCGATATTGAGGAGACGCAACACCAGTTTTGAAACAGAAATTTCCGGCATGACGTGAAGAGATAAAGCTTAGCGAAACTGTTTAGGATTCTGCACGCGTCCGATTCCCTTGCTGTCAATCAGGCAGTAAAAAGTCAGTTTTCCTCTAATGTTGACCGGCTCCCCGCGAATGGAACTCGGCTTGAACGTCCAGTTCCGCACCGCGTCGGCAATAGCCCCGCCGATTTCAGAATCTGGCGCTTCGAGGACGTCGACGCTGACGACTTTACCGTTGCCGTCATACTCCAATCGCACCACTGCCACTCCTTGCGAACGACGTTTGCGCGAACCTTCAGGAAAAGCAGGAAGGATCTTTTTGGATGCTGACCTTCGAATTCCTGCTTCGTCGACGTCAACCACCTTCGTGGTTTGCCCCGCGACCAAGACGCACGAGAGAAAACAAATGAGCAGCAACAGTGACAGATAAGGTCGTGACATCCGCTATTTCAAAATGGATTTCGCCGCCGCCAGCAGGCCAGCGGTCAGCGATGGTTCATTTGTGAGCGTCTTCAGAGTCGCTATGGCTGATTCCGCGTCGCTATTGACCAGTGCCCGAACATTCTTTTCGAAGTCAAGATCCGCACCCTTGATTTTGAGAGCAAATGGCTGAGTGAGTGGTCCAACAGTAATCTCTCGATTCCAGTTGAGCGCGACAATCTTTTCCGCAGTCTGTTGATTGAATTCCTTGACGGCCTCGCGCAGAACCTGTTGGCCCAGGCTCGCATCGAGATCTGCATACTGGCCCGCTACGTTTAGTAACAGGTAAGGCCGATGGGCATCGTCTATTGACCGAGCTGTCGTCAAGCTTTCATCAAGCGACTCACGCACGCGCTGTTTATTACCTGTTTCCTTGCGCGCGTTGGCTATCGCCAGCCACAACATCGCCCGCTCGAGGCTGCACGGTAACTTCTTCGCAATGTTCTCGACGGGGGCTAAATTCCTGGTGTTGGTTTCGAGTTGGCTCGCCGCATCGCCAAAATCGACAACACAGTTCAGATCGAGTTGGACCTTGAGATCAGAAACCTTGTTTATTACTTCGCGCGCCCGCAAAAAATTTCCTTTCGACCAGAGCGCAAAGACTATGGAAACGTAACGCACATCGCGTCTCGTTTGGTCCGGTAATCTTCCAATCTCCTCGAGCACACGATCGAGCTCGGTTTGATCCTCAAGCGGAGGCCGGTTCAGCTTTGCGAAAGTCTGCGGTTGCGTAAACTCAGGAGGCACCTGCCCGGAGAGCGCCTGCCGGGCTTTAAACAATGCGGGAAGTAGGTCAGGGGCAACCCGTTCCGCTTTGGGAATAAGCATGTAGAGGGTGACGTAACGTAGCTTTTGCTCGCGAGGGTCGGCTGTTTCCCGCAGCAAGATATTGGTTGCAGCAGCGAGATATTCTCTAACCAGTGCCGCTGGGGTGTTGGGACGATCCGCCGTTAGATCCGGAACCGGAACACCACCTATGATCGAGATCGACCGTGTAGTTGGTCCAAGCGCAACGGCTCTCGCGGAAGTAAACAGATAAGTGCCGAGATACAGGCAATCATTTGCGCCGGCCGCAGGTTGGCTCACAAACGCCTGAAGCAGCTCTTTGAAGAGAAGATCTGCGCTGCGCTGATTCTTTTCTCTTAGCTCCAACAGCCACACGGCCAACTCGACCACATTCATGCCCTGATTGAGACTTGAACGTGCAAAACCTTCGGCGGCTTCATTGTCACCATAGGAATCAAGGAGTTGGTAGGCGATCGAAAGGTTAGTCTCTGCGCGTTGAGCTTCAGTTAGTTCGGCCTTCTGATCCTCGATAAGTTTGCTGGCGAGATTTGGATCCCGGTGCGCGATTGGACCAAGAATCTCTTTGCGGAGAGCCGCGAGCTTTTTCAATTCGCTTGCCGGCATCTGGTCCGTTTTGGCGGTCAGTTCGTAGGCGCGCAAAAACAGTTGACGAGCATAAGGCTCATCGTCCTTCCACAAGAGATCTCCAAGTTTCGCCAGAGCACGGGCCTTGACTCTTGTATCGGAAACCTCTTGTAAACGCGCCACGATACTGCGGACGGTAAGGACGGCCGCGAATCGCTGTTGTTCAACTGACGCTGCGGCAGCGGCCGTCTTGGCAGGTCGACTGGACTCGCGCTCTTTTGTCGTACCGTTTTTTTGAGCAATTGCAAGACTACTGCTCATCACCAGACACACGCAGATTAGAAGGATTCGCACTGGACCTCCCCGCCGTTAATAAAGTTGTCGCTGCTTGCGGTGAGTTGTTCTTACTCGATGATATAACAAACGGGACCAGTCAGAGCGCACGCGCAGTACTCTTGATTAGCCACACAACCAGTTCCACCCTGACCCCAGCCAGTACACCAATCGCAACAACCCACGCAAAGTCCGGAGCCTTCATCGAATTCAACACACACCTGGCAGTCTCCGGCAGTGGCGGTTTGGACTCCCACCATCATGGTGACGGCCAACAGCGCTGCTGCAACAACACCCCGTAACGCGAGTTTTCCTCTGAGATTTCGCATCCTCTTCCTCCGTAGTAGTCGACGCCGCTACTCGTTGAATAGCTGATAGATGTGGGCCGTAGAAATGGGAGGAATGCCGTGAAGGCGGGGCCACTTTATTGCGTTAATATTGAAATGTCAATCCCATTTCGAGTGGGTTTTTACGTGAGGCAACAGGTGAGAAAGTTCCAGGGGCAGGAAGTCGCGGTCCCAGTCCGCGAAGCGGACGGCAGCATAAAGCCTGGGGCGCGAGCCCCAGGATCACAAATCCCAAGATATTCAGAGCCCGCAAAGCGGGCGACAGCGCGTGATCCTAAACTCTGTCCCCCACTATCGCGGGCTCTAAATATTTTTATTTCCTGGGGCTCGCGGCCCGGCTTAAGCTGTCGCCCGCTTTCGCGGGCTGCTTCCAGGTCGTGTCGTAATCCCAGCTCGATGCGACGACCTTCATGAAGATAACGAGAGTCAAATGGTCATCTGTTGCGGCGCCACTGTTTCGAGTTCAGTCAGTACGCCCTTCTCGAGGTGCATTTGCTCGGAGGCGAAGCTGGCAGCGTGTGGGTCGTGGGTGACGAGCATGATGGTCTTTTTCAGCTCGTGATTCAGAGTTGAGAGTATTTGCAGGATCTCTTCGCCGGAGCGTGCGTCGAGGTTGCCGGTCGGCTCGTCGGCCAGAATTAGATCAGGATCGGTAACGATCGCGCGCGCGATGGCTACACGCTGCTCCTGTCCACCGGAGAGCTGTTTCGGTTGATGATGCATGCGGTCGCTTAGACCAACGAGGTCGAGCGCGGTCTCGACGTTCTTTCGTCGCTCTGCTTTCGATAGCTTCGTCAACAACAAAGGCAGCTCGACGTTCTCAAACGCAGTCAACACGGGCACAAGGTTGAACGTCTGAAAGATGTAGCCGATGTGCGTGTTGCGCCAAACCGCGAGCTGGCTCTCCGTCATGCGCGTCAGTTGCGTGCCCATGACTTCCACTTCACCGCTCGTCGGACGATCGATTCCCGCCAGAAGATTCAGGAGCGTCGACTTGCCCGACCCGCTCGGTCCCATCAGCGCCAGAAAGTCACCTTCGTGCAACTCGAGATCGACGTTATCCAAAGCAACGACTTCAAAACCGTCGCGATTGAAACGCTTACTCACATTGCGCACTCGCACTATCGCATCAGACATAATTTCCATCCTCAGGCTATTGAACTTTGACACGATCTCCGTCGCGTAGCTTGTCGACACCCGCCACGGCGACAGATTCATTGCCACTCAATCCATCGAGAACTACGTAAGCGTCACCGGATTCTTCACCGGTCCGGATTGTCCGTTGCTCAACCCTGTTGCCCTTAACGACAAACACAAACGAGCTGTCGTCTTTTTTCACGACTGCTGTCTTCGGAACGAGCACCCGCGCGATCGTCTTGTTCTCAGTTGCAGACGGTTTGTCAGCGAGGAAGTTCACGCGCGCATTCATCTCTGGTCGCAACTGTTCGTTGGGATTCTCGACCTTGACCTTCACCTGGACCGTAGACTTCGCGCGATTTGCTTCGGGCGCGATCTCTTCGATGAAACCCGTGAAGCGCAGATTCGGGTAAGCTTCCGGAATGATCTCGGCGCGTTGCTCTGACTTCAGCCGCGCAAAGTCAGTTTGGCTGATGTCGAGCTCGACTTGTAAATCGGTTAGATCCGCGAGATCGACGACCGACGTGCGTGCGCCCGAGCCGCCGAAAGCTGACGGGCTGACCATCTCACCACGCTCGACGATTCTCTGTAAGACTGTCCCCGTGACGGGCGCTTTGATCTCGGTGGCGGCGAGTTGCGTGTTGGCGTAGTCGAGCGCCGCGCGCATCTGCTGCACTTCTGCTTCAGCGGCGCGAATCTCTTCTTTGCGTGGGCCGATGTCAGTCATCGCGCTCGACTGTCGTGCTGCCTGAAGCAAAGCGGCGGCGCTATCGCGGTTCGCGAGTGCGCGATCGTATTCTGATTTTGAAGAGACGCCCGAGCGGTAGAGTGATTCGGTGCGTTGGAAT
>DATFDT010000027.1:0-22952 GCA_035251975.1 Pyrinomonadaceae bacterium
CCACAGCGGGCCACCCCTACAGTTGATGCAAGGTGGGTGCGATTACTTGGTGGTAAATACGCGGTCGATCGATTTTTGTTGTGGGCGTTGGTACCGGCGTTTCTGTTGTTTGCGGTTTACGGATCACTTTCGGGGATCACGCAGGAATTGGCAGGCGATGGCGGCTTCGACATTGCCGGATTCCCGCATCAGGAAGCGTTTGGGCTCGGTTCGTGGATCGTGTTTGGACTGTTGCTCGTGGCGATGATTGGGAGTTTTTGGGAGCGACGCAGCAACTCGTATCTGCTCGGCGCGGTTGCTGTAGTTGCTGGGGTGATTCCACTGCTTGCGGGACAGTTCGAAAGTCAGATAGCAACTGCGACTGCGTGGCGTTGGCTGGCAGCGATGTTTCTGCTGCTTGGCTCGATCGCGATCTGGTCGCGGCGCAAGATCTCAGAACGATTGGGCGAGGGTTTCGTTGAAGAAGTGCGAGCGGTTCTTTTCGGTTTGACGATCCTGCCTATCTTGCTCCTGACAAGCTACGCGGCCTTGCGAACCGTCTTTTATTTGCCACTGTACGGCCCGAGCAACGGCTTCATTTACGCCGTGCCGCTCGTGATCGTCGGAATAGTGTTGATTGGTCATGCACTGCGTGAGCGCATGCCGAGTTTCGCATTGTTTGCGAGCGCCTTTTTCAATGCGACGATCACCGTCGCGTTCCTGCTGGCCGTCGCCTCAGTCCAGGGCTCGATGGATCGCACCGTTCTCGTTCGTCTCGTGCAACTGAACGTGATCACGCTCGCAGTCTATTTGCTGCCGTGGCTAAGCACGCGGCGGCGTTGGCAGTCGGCTCTGGACCAGCGAGGTCAGCGTGTTTCTGATTACTTGCTCAAGCTGCAACAGTGGCTGGCGATCAGCTTGAGTGCTGCTCTGTTTCTTCCAGCGTTATTCGTCATCGTGCTGTTGCCCGTTGACGCCGGCAGCGGTACGGCCGTAGTGGGAAGCTATCTCGGTTGGTTGAGTTTCGCGTCAATAACGGTCGCGTCGATTTGGTTCAAGCCACTTTCACCGTGGGCGCTTGCATGTTCATTGTTGGCTGTTAGCTGTCTGATCGCGTTCAATTTCGTACCGATCAGCGGCTGGGTGGGTTTGCACATACTAACGGTCTGCATTGCTGGAACAGCGTGGTTAATGTTTGCGGCCGCTGAGTTGAATGATAGATGGCAGGCGACAGCGCGGGACGTGTCGGCGATTGTTGGTGGTGTCGTTGTGTTTCTCAGTCTGCGCGGATTGTTCCACCCTGGATGTTCGGCTGTGTGGTGGTCTACCGGTCCTTTGTTAACGATCACCATGCTCGCGGTGGCGTTAAACTTGAGGACAAAATCGCGGGATTACATCTATGCAGCAGGTCTTTTGTTCGCGATTTTTTCGTGGCTGCTCTTCGCGCGGGAACGCTTTCATGCGAGTGACTTTCTGCTCGTCAACGTGATCACGAACTCGGTTGCTTGTGTGATCTGGCTACTGCTCGATCTTCGCTCACGACAACATCAATCATCACAGGGTTACTATCTTTCATTTCACCACGTTGCCGCACCGCTTTCGCTCGTCGTGCTGGTTGTTCTTTCTTTGCAGCATCTCGATCTTCCCACCCCGCAACTGACCTGGCTGGGTTTAGCTTCCGTAGTGGTTTTGATGACCGCGTGTTTGTGGGATCGTTATGCCAAGTATGCGGTAGCCGGACTTTACACGCTCGGTTTGATCGGATGTACGATCGCGCTAAAGCAATTAACGTTGAACTCAGAGCGGATTGCGTGGTCAGCCACGATTTTCACGGCAGCGTACAGTATCTGCACCGCGCTTTTATGGCACTGGCGTCACCGAATCATCGCTTTCACACGGCGAATCGGAATTCCGGAGCGCATTGGCTCGGATGTCACCGAGCTTCCGTGGTTCGCAAGCTTCACCGTATTCGCCGTGGTGACACTCGCGATGCTTGCCTGTTGGTTGACGCTTCGCTTTCTCGAATTCGACATGCGTGCGTCAGCCGCTCTCGCGTTCGCCGCACAGTCGCTAACCCTCGGATTACTCGCAGAGGGACGGGAAGCGCAACGCTGGCGACGCGCCGCCATCGCGGTATTTGTGCTCGGCCTCGTTTTCTTTGGCTGGTCGTGGTTGACGCCGTTCGTAAACGCAACCTGGCTAAATCGCAGCGTGATCCTGATGCTCGTCGTGTTTGGCCTGACGAGCGTCTACGCAATTCTTCTCAAGACTGCGAACAGGCATTTTCCTGATTGGACCAACGCGGCGCGCAATTGTGTGCCGTGGTTGCTCGGCGCCGGCGTCGTGGCCCTGTTCTTCTGTCTTGGCACAGAAGTCCGTTACCAGCTCGACTTTGGCGCCGTGCTCATCAATCCGCTCGCGCTCATCGCGATTGGCGCAGTGCTGCTCGCATCCGTGGGCACTTGCGTGCTCTTCGCCATCTCGCCAAACCACGATCCGTTGAGTCTTTCAGAGCGTGGTCGTATGCGATACGTGTATGTCGCCGAGGTGATGCTGGCGCTGTTGTTTTTGCACGTGCGTCTGACGATGCCGTGGCTGTTCACAGGTTTTATCGAACGCTTCTGGCCCATCGTTGTGATGTCGATCGCGTTCTTCGGTGTAGTGATGAGTGAGGCCCTGCGTCGACGCCAGGTAGTCGTGCTGGCCCAACCTTTGGAACGCACGGGCGCGTTTCTGCCGCTGCTGCCAGTGCTTGGCTTCTGGATCGCGACGTCGGAAGTCGACTTCTCGATGCTGCTGTTTCTCGCCGGCGGGCTTTACGGATTGTTATCGATCCTGCGTCGCTCGTGGGGGTTCGGTCTGTTGGCGGCCGTGGCCGGAAATGGTGGGCTCTGGTACATGTTCCAGCGCACCGCTGATTACGGGTTCTTCCAGCATCCGCAGCTATGGCTGGTCCCGGCCGCACTCTCGGTCCTCGCAGCGGCTTACCTGAACAAAGACAAGCTGGACGAAGATCAGTTGATGGCCGTGCAATATCTGTCGCTGGTAACGATCTACAGTTCGTCAACTGCCGACATCTTTATCAACGGCGTCTCGAATTCACCGTGGCTGCCGTTGATACTCGGATCGTTCTCGCTCGCAGGCATCTTCGCGGGCATCGTGTTTCGCGTCCGCGGCATGACGCTGCTCGGCGCGGTCTTTCTGTTGTTATCGATCGTGACGATGATCTGGTATGCGTCGGAAAACTTCGGCTGGACGTGGCTGTGGTACGTCTTCGGCATCCTAACCGGCGCCACAATCATTCTCACGTTCGCACTCTTCGAAAAGAAAAGAGGCCACAAAGAAGCACAAGAAATTTAGTTACAAAAAGCATAGAAGACACAACGAGCGGGGGCAAGCCCCTCTTCCTGACTTGTTCTATTCTTCAGCGCTCACAATGGGATGCGAAACGTTAATTTAGAACAAGTCAGGAAGAGGGGCTTGGCCCCCGCTTTTCGAGTGTCGGTGGTTACTTCTCCGCGAGCTTGCGTCCGGCGTTGAGGTTGTCCCAGTTCAGGATCGCGTTGAAGACGAGGAAGTAGCTGCCCTTCGTCTGCCCGCGCCAGAACGGATTTGTCGAGAACAGCAGAACGTGTCCATTACCCGAAGGCACATCGATGATCGCTGCTCGCTGCGCGATCTCGTCGCCGCCGTCCAACAACCCGGAAACAAACAGGTCGCGGCTGTCGGCGTAGCGCAGGATCACGCGTGGACGCTGGTTCGGTGGTATCAAACCAATCGCGTTGCGTAACTGCTCGTCCGTGACCGGCGGCGCTTCCCACGGCTCAACTCGCGGTGGCGGTTCGGGAATCTCTGCCTGCGGCCGACCTTGCGGCACATCGGGATCGTCAGGGGTACCGCGACCGGTTGCGCGTGGCGCGGGTCGTCCGCCACGTCCACCAACACCGTTATTGATGTTGAAGATTGGACCATTCATACAATACATCGCGAGCGAGTCGCCGTACCCATACGCAATCGGACTCGCCGCATCGACAGACTTCGTTCGCAGTATCGCTCCGACTGCACGCAGACGTTGCGAGCGATTCACGGAAACTCCAGCCGTAAACCCGTAGTTCACAGCGAAGTCTGACGTGTCATCAACGGTAATGAACAATCCACCGTCTTTCACAAACTTTTGCAAGTTTTGCAAACCATTCCAACCAAGTCCCGGCCGCATGTCGTCGGTTTCATCGATGGCGCCGAGGTTTGGCGTGAGCTGCGTCTTCTTCCACGGCAGCGGATTACCGTACATCGGCATGCCGTTAATGATCGCCTGCGCACCGCGTCCGACAGGGGCAAACAAGATCACGTCGTACTTGCTCTTGAGATTCGGCTCGCGCGAAACGTCTTGCGTGCTGATGTAGGCAAAAGGCACCTGCAACTGATCGAGACCGATGCGATACCAGCCTTCGTCCTGCGTGCTTAGCCACGTGTGCATCATCGCGATGCGCGGCGCGCGCAGCGGGTGCGTCTTCACTGACGGCGCATCAGCAACCGCATACACCTGAATGCCGAGCTCATTCGCAACGCGTCGCAGATCCTCGACGTTAGCTTTGCGAACGATAAACGAGCCACGACTGAACTTGCGTCCGGCGGCTTCGAAAGGCTCTTCCGCCGCTTCCATCTCGACGTCTTTCAAACGATAACGCAGCGTGACGAGCGCGTTGTCGGCGTTGTGATTGATCACGTAGACGGCTCCGGCATTCGTGATCCCGCCCGGCGAGCGTACCTCACCCGTTACGCGGTCCATCGGCGCCGTCAGTACTTTCGTGTCGACCACACGCACGACCTCGACGTTTCCAAGCTCACCCATCGTCCAGGCAGTGTCGTCGTAAATGTCTGTTTGCGGATCGTTTGGCGCCCAGTATTGATAGTCGAGCAACGCATCGGCAATGCGGCTGTAAGGCTGGTCCATACGCACGATGTAACTGCCCGCTGGAAACGTTCGATCTTCTGTCTTCGGTGCGGGAGTCGGGGATGCTGATGGGCGCGCTGGAGCAGCGGAGCCGGCTTTCTTTCTCAATGTAACTGTAAACGGCGCCGTTGCTTTGTTGAGCTCGACGCCCTGTGCTTGCAACGTGCGCAGCAGCTCTGCCTGATTGCCAGGTCGCGGATCGTCGCCGGGAAGAACATAAGCCGCGGGACCTTCCTGCTTCGGCTTGTCGATCGAGCGCTTGCTCTTTAAATAGAAATTTTTGAGAAACAGCTTGCTGTTGTTGCCGAAATAGTAAAGCGACGTGAGCAGAGCCGTCTGCTGGTAGTTATTGTTGTTTCGTTGCGACCACTTCGCTTTCGGAAGTGGCGGGTTTTGTCGATACCACGTGCGTTGATACTCGCTCGGCGACAACGTTCGCTCTACAGTGTCAGCACCCGCGTTGCCGAAGGTTTCGTAGAGACGGCTGATGCCGTTGTGTGTCGCCGCTATGAACATTAGATACCCGGGCGACCACGTGTCGAAATTGCCGTGCGCAAACACGCCGGGCATGCCAAACTTCGTCATCTCCGAAACGTTGTTCCAGCCGATCATCTGCCACTCGTCAGTCAGAATCGGATCGACCCACGCGTTGTATGGACCATCACCGATCGTGTTGTCATAAAGATACGGGACTGACTCGTGCAGATCGTGAAGCACCTGCGGTTTCCACGCGAGATACGTGTTCATCACGTTGCGCGTGAGTTTCAGTGACAGGCCGATCGCGTCGCGGTTGTTGTCGTGTGCGACGTAGTGTCCCCAGTAGACCAAACCCGGCCAGTTTTGATTCGGATGCGCGAGATGCCAGTTGTAAACGTCCACCATGCGATTGCGCCCGTCGACTTCGACGACCGGCGTGATCAACGTCAACACGCTGTCGCGAATCGACTTCACGTACGGGCTGTTATCGACGACGAGCCGGTAGGCCAGCTCCATCAACGCGGTGGGCGAACCGGTCTCGGGCGAGTGGATCGTGCCCGTGATGTAATAGACTGGAAACGAAGCGTTGACCAGGGCGTCTGCCTGGGCTTCGTCCATGTTGATGGTTCGTGGATCGGCGAGTTTAGTGAGGCGCGCGCGGTTCTCGTCGATTTTTGAAATCAATTGCTCGGAGCCGATCGCCACCGCGATCATCTCGCGTCCTTCTTCGGTGGTGCCGATCGAAAAGACTTTCACGCGCGGGCTGGCGCGTTCGAGCATGCGCATGTACTTGTAAACGTCTTCCGCGTACGGCAACTTGCCGGGCGCGCCCGCGACGTCGCCGAGCACGGCTTTCGGCGTCGGTATGTCAGTCGATGCGGGCAGGTAATCGGTCAGAGGAGAGTTGAAGTACGGCGCGGTTGTATACTCGCGAATCTTGTTGGTGTACTCCTGATCGATCGGTTGATTGGGATCGCGGCCCGGCTTGATCTGGGCGTTGGCGATGATTGCGAAAGTTGAAACGGAGAGAACGAAGATAAAGAGCGACCTAAAGGGGCGCGACACGGTCATATAGGTTTTTCCTCTAGAGTTTCCTTGTCAGGCTTTTAGCACAGATTACACGGATTTTGAAATTCGCGAAATCTGTGTAATCTGTTCTCTGCGCAACCTCTGCGTTCTCTGCGTCTCTGCGGTTTGAGATAGACGTTACCGCAGAGGACGCAGAGATTGCGCAGAGGAAATCCAATAGCGGATGGCAGAACAAACGAAAACACCAAAAGCTGCCGGTGGGGCGCCGGCGATAATCACTGCGGTCAAGACTATCTCGGAAGAGATGGGGCTCGTGCGTGGTGTGCGCACGCTGCTGAAATTGAATCAGGCCGGCGGCGTTGATTGTCCCGGCTGCGCGTGGCCGGAGCCCGATCGCGAGCGTTCGCATTTTGAGTTTTGTGAAAACGGCGCGAAGCACGTCGCTGATGAAGCGACGACGAAACGCGTCACGCCCGAGTTCTTTCAACAGTGGAGCGTTGCTGAGCTCTTAGAGCAATCAGATCAGTGGCTCAACGCACAGGGGCGACTCACGCACCCGATGCTCTTGAATCGTGATGCGTCGCATTACGAACCGATTAGTTGGGACGATGCTTTCGAGCTGCTCGCCGGCGAGTTGAACTCACTCAACTATCCCGACCAGGCGATCTTCTACACATCGGGCCGCACCAGCAACGAAGCGGCGTTCCTTTATCAATTATTCGTACGCCAGTTTGGCACGAACAATCTGCCCGACTGTTCAAACATGTGCCACGAGTCGAGTGGCTCTGCGTTGAGTGAAACGGTTGGCGTCGGAAAGGGAACAGTCACGCTTGAAGATTTCGAGGAGGCACAGGCGATCTTCGTCGTCGGACAGAATCCCGGCACGAACCATCCGCGCATGTTGACATCGCTCGAGCGCGCCAAACGACGCGGCTGCAAACTGGTCCACATCAATCCCCTCCCGGAAGTCGGGATGACGCGTTTCAAACACCCGCAAGACGTTCTAGGGCTTCTCGGCTCAGGAACAATCCTCGCAGATCTATTTCTACAGGTGCAAATAAACGGCGACGTGGCGCTGTTAAAGGGAATCACGAAAGCCGTGCTCGCGCATGAAAATGCGCTCGATCGCGACTTCATCGCGCAACACACGACGGGTTTCGATGAATTCGTCTCAGCGTTGCAATCTGTTTCGTGGAGTGAGATCGTCGTGCAGAGCGGAGTCGAGAGAGAGCAGATCGAACGGGCCGCACAGATCTTTGTCGATTCGGAGCGCACGATCTTCTGTTGGGCCATGGGACTGACGCAACATCGCAACGCAGTCGCGAACATTCAGGAGATCGTTAACCTGATGTTGTTGCGTGGACAGGTCGGAAAACCTGGCGCCGGGTTGTGTCCGGTGCGTGGTCACAGCAACGTGCAGGGCGATCGCACTGTGGGCATTTGGGAACGACCGACTGAAGCGTTTCTCGATAAGCTTGGCGAGGCGTTTGACTTTGAGCCGCCGCGAAATCACGGCTTTGACACGGTGCGCGCGATCCACGCTATGCACGAGGGACAAGGCAAAGTGTTCTTCGCGCTCGGTGGCAACTTTCTCTCGGCAACGCCGGATACAGATTTCACTGCCGCAGCCTTGCGTCGCTGTCGCCTCACGGCGCACGTCTCAACAAAGCTCAATCGATCGCATTTGATCACGGGCAATCGCGCGTTGATCCTGCCATGTTTGGGGCGTACGGAGATTGATCAGCAGGCGACCGGACCACAGTTTGTCACGACAGAGAACTCGATGGGTGTGGTGCAAGTGTCGCGCGGTTCGCTCCGGCCTGCTTCAGAAGAGCTTCTGAGTGAGCCGCAGATCGTCGCACGGCTTTCTCGCGCAACACTCGAACATCGCACCACCGTGAACTGGGAAGAGCTCGCAAACGACTACGATAAGATTCGCGATGCGATCGAGCGCGTCATTCCCGGATTCGACGATTACAATCGACGCGTGCGCGAGCGTGGCGGCTTTCATCTTCCGAACGCCGCGCGCAATCGAGTCTTCAACACGAAGTCGGGCAAGGCGCAGTTTACGGTGCACGAGTTGCCGAAACACGATCTTGGCCCAGATCAGTTTTTGATGATGACGATTCGCAGTCACGATCAGTTTAATACTTCCGTCTACACTGAAAACGATCGTTATCGCGGCATCAGCGACGGCCGGCGCGTCGTATTTCTCAACGGAGAGGACATCGCCGCGGCGGGCCTGAAAGCGCAACAAGTTGTAGACTTGGTCAGCCATTTCGAAGGTGAGGAGCGAATCGCCAGCGCGTTTATCGTTGTCCCCTACGACATTCCGCGTCGCTGCGCTGCGACTTACTTTCCTGAAGCGAATGTTTTGGTGCCGGTGCGGCATGTCGCGCTGAAGAGCAACACGCCAGTGTCGAAATCAGTCGTGATCAGCATCCGGCCCACAATGGAGGAGCCAGAGTAAATGCCCGTACTAACAGTTAAAAAGACGGCTGCAAAGAAGAAAGCTACGAAAAAAGCCCCCCCAAAGAAAACCTCAAAGAAGCTCAAAGCCGCGACGCCGTCGAAGAACGACATAAAGCCGAAGCTTTACGCGAGTCTCGTCGTGCAGTTGCGAAGCCTGCTGAAAGGCGAGCACGACTTCATTGCGAATGCCGCAAACTTCAGCGCGCTGCTTTTCAGCTCCGTACCTAACGTGAACTGGGCCGGGTTCTATTTCCTGCAAGGCGAGGAACTCGTGCTTGGTCCATTCCAGGGAAATCCTGCGTGCGTACGCATTCCGCTTGGAAAGGGTGTGTGCGGCGTGGCGGCGCAGCGGCTCGAAACGATCATCGTGCCGAACGTGCACGAGTTTCCGGGACACATCGCGTGCGACGTTGCGTCGAATTCGGAGATCGTGGTGCCGCTGTTCGATGGTGAACGACTGCTCGGCGTGCTCGATCTTGATAGTCCGGCGATCGGCCGGTTCGACGATCAGGATGCGGAAGGGTTGAACGAGCTCGTGACTGTGTTTGTCGCGCACGAAGAAGGACTTTAGCCACAAAAGAGCACAAAAAAGCACACAAATAAGAAAGCCACCGAGCCAGGGGCAGGGCGAATATCAGGTCATGATAAGTATTAGAAGATCAAAAGAGCGCGGGCATTTCGATCATGGGTGGCTAAACACATACCACACGTTTTCGTTTGACCAGTATTATGATCCGCGTTACATGGGCTTTCGCACCTTGCGTGTGATCAATGAGGATTTTGTTGCGGCGGGTCGCGGGTTTCCGAAGCACGGGCACCGCGACATGGAGATCATCACGTACATCCTCGAAGGCGCGCTCAAACACGAAGACAGTATGGGTAACGGCTCGGTGATTCGTCCGGGTGATGTGCAGCGGATGACTGCAGGCACGGGCGTGCGACACAGCGAGCAGAACGCATCGCTCGCGCAGCGTGTACACCTGCTACAGATCTGGATCCTGCCTGATACGATCGATCTCGAGCCGAGTTACGAGCAGAAAGCTTTCAGTGATGATGACCGGCGCGGACAACTGCGGTTGATCGCTTCCGAAGATGGTCGTGACGGATCGGTAACGGTGCATCAGGATGTGAGCTTGTTTGCTTCGATACTCGATGCCGGACAGGAAGTTATGCGTGAGATGGATCCGCTTCGCTATGCCTGGATTCAGGTGGCGCGCGGCGCGATCACGATCAATGGTGAGAGTGCTTTGCAGGGTGATGGTGTGGTGATAACCGGAGAATCGGAGCTGCGAATCAAAGCGCAAGAGCCGGGTGAGATCCTTTTATTCGATCTTAAGTGAAGACAGGATTCACAAGATTTTTCATGATTTACAAGTCTTGTCTATCCTGAAAAATCTTGTAAATCCTGTCTAACATGACTGAACCCCATCCACGCCGCTGGCAAGCCCTGGCGCTTCTATCAATCGCGGAGTTGCTCGGCATGTCGCTGTGGTTCAGTGGCTCCGCTGTCGTTCCCGCACTCACGCGCGAGTGGCATCTATCGCCCTCACAAATAAGCTGGATCGCGATCGCCGTTCAGCTTGGCTTCGTCGCCGGCACGCTCATCAGCGCCACGCTCAATCTTCCTGACATCATCAGCACGCGACGTCTCTTCGCCATCTCATCGTTTCTCGGCGCTGCTACTAACTGGGCTTTCGGTCTCTACACGCTCGATCCTTCAACTGCGATCCTGCTGCGCTTCCTGACAGGTGTTTGTCTCGCCGGGGTTTATCCGCCGGGCATGAAGATCATGGCGACGTGGTTTCGTGAGCGGCGCGGCATGGCGCTCGGCGTTTTAGTTGGCGCACTCACGATGGGAAAGGCGACGCCCTATCTCGTCAACGCGGTGGGCTCCGCAAACTGGCGCGTTAACATTCTCTTCGTTTCGGTGCTCGCTGCAGTTGGCGGGCTCATCGTGTTGTTCTTCGTTGAGGATGGTCCATATGCAATGCCGCGGGCGAGGTTTGATATATCGCAGATTGTTCGCGTGTTCAGCAATCGCGGCGTGCGACTCGCGAGCTTTGGTTACTTCGGGCACATGTGGGAGCTCTACGGCATGTGGATCTGGATTCCGGTGATGATTCGTTCGAGTCTTGCGCTTCGAAATGCTAATCCGGAGTTGGCGGAGCTTGGATCGTTCATCGTGATCGGTGCGGGTGCGATTGGCTGTGTCGTTGCCGGGTTGATTGCAGATCGTGTCGGGAGGACTCTTGTGACGTCGGGGGCGATGGCGATCAGTGGCACGTGTTGTTTGGTGATTGGATTCTTGTATGGCGGCAGTCCGGTGTTGCTGTTGCTCGTTGCGGCGATTTGGGGTGCGACGGTTGTGGCTGACTCCGCACAGTTCTCATCGTGTGTCACTGAGCTTGGCGATCCGCAGTACATCGGAACGGCGTTGACGATACAGATGTGTATTGGGTTTTTGTTGACGAGCGTTTCGATCGAGCTCGTGCCGAAGGTGGGGGATTGGCGGTATGCATTCGCGATACTTGCGCCTGGTCCGTTGTTTGGGGTGATTTCGATGTTGCGGCTACGTCAAATACCCGAAGCAGTAAAAATAGCTCACGGAAGGCGTTGACAGGATTTCAAGATTTACAGGATTGACAGGATGTATTATCCTCACGTCCACAGGTGATTCGATGAAAGTTCTCTGCTTCCTCAGACTTAGGCTGAACCGAGCTTGATTCCGGCTCGGCGGCTCCTTTTCTAAATCCAACTACAACCGAAGTGTGTTTCCGAGTGGACGTTCTGATCCACTTTTGAGGTTTGATCATGCAGCAACCAGCTATTCAGGTGCGCAACCTGCGCAAAAGTTTTCGCAAGCGAAACGGTTTCCGCAAAAAGTCCGAGCTCTGGGCGATCGACGATGTCTCGTTCAGCGTCGCGCCGGGCGAGACTTACGGGCTCCTCGGACCAAACGGTTCGGGCAAGTCGTCCTTGATTCGCGTTCTTTCGACTCTGCTGATCGCGGATAGCGGATACGTGCGGATGCTCGACTTCACGCTGCCCGAGCAGGCGGACGACGTGCGACGGATCATCGGGCGTGTCAGCGTCGACGCGGCTTTCTACAAGAAACTGTCGGCGCGCGAGAACCTGCTCTACACCGCACTGCTCTACGGTCAGAACGCGCGCGAAGCTGAGCGCCGCGTGATGGAAATCCTCGAACAGCTCGGAATGGAGAATGCGAAGTTCTCAACACCACTCGAGGAGATGAGCCGCGGTATGCAGCAGAAGATCAGCATCGCACGCGCACTCATGATCAACCCGCCGCTGTTGCTACTCGACGAGCCGACGACGGGTCTCGATCCGAAGAGCCGTCGCGACGTGCAGTCATTCCTCGAAGATCTGCAAAGGCGCGAGGGCACGACGATCCTTTTGACGACGCACGACATGGCCGAAGCGGAACGACTCTGTGCGCGCATCGGTTTTCTGGCCCATGGCAAACTCGTTGCGGAAGGAACCGCCGCGCAGCTCATGCAGCGCTCACACGCCGCGACGCTCGACGACGCGTTCATCAAGTTAACGGGTGAAGCAATCGTCGAAGAAGAATCTACAGATTACGCAGATTGCTCTGTGTAATCTGTGGATGGATTTGGAGGTAACGATGGAAGCGACTTTAAGACAAACGTGGGCCTTCCTGTTTCGCGGGTATCACATCACTCGTCGATACATCGGCTGGGTCGTCGTTTTCAACTTTTACGCGCTCGTGACGTCGGCGACAGTCGCGCTGATCGGTGTCGCGCAAGGGAACTACCAATTGACACTGACGCTCGTCGTTGGTGCGCTGCTGTGGAACTATCTTTCGTGGCTCTACAACGAGATCGCGATGTCGATTGCGTACGAGCGTTGGGAAGGAACATTGGAATACACGTTCATGGCCCCGGTGTCGCGCGCGGTCCACCTGCTCGGCGTCAGCCTGTTCTCCTTGCTGAACAGCATTCTGACGAGTGTGATCGTGCTCGTTGGTCTGATGTTGTTTACAAACTTGAACCTGCGTGGCGCGAACCTGTTTGGTGTGGCTGTGGTGCTGGCGGTGAGCACTGTCGCCTTCGTGGGCCTCGGACTATTCGCGGCGGTGTTTCCCGTGATGAGCGCGGAACGAGGAGCGGAAGCTACCCATATCTTTCAGGGCTCGCTTCTGCTGGTTTCTGGCGTTTATTATCCCATCGATGTGCTGCCAGGTTGGCTGCAACCGCTGTCGGCACTCTCACCGGCGACTTACACTCTGTCTGCTTGCCGGAAGTTGTTCGGAGTGGGAAACACCAACTCGACGGCGGAGTATCTCGCGGGCGCGCCGCTGTCGGCGGTGTCGCACGAGCTGCTCGTACTGGCGTTGATGGGCGCGATACTGTTGCCGCTCGGTCTGTTCGTCTTCGTAAAGATGGAGGCGTGGGCCAAGAAGACAGGCAAGTTGAAACGAACGGGATGAGTGAACTCAAGAAACGGACACGCGATATTATCAGGCGACTCAAGCGCGCTTATCCAGACGCAAAGACGGCGCTGAATCATTCGAACCCGTTTGAATTGTTGATTGCGACGATTCTTTCGGCGCAGTCTACGGATGCGCGCGTCAACATCGTTACGGCTGATCTGTTTCGAAAGTACAAGAAGCCGGAGGACTATCTGAAGGTCTCGGCGCACGAGCTCGAGAAGGACATTCACTCGACCGGGTTCTTTCGGAATAAGACGAAGTCGATCCAGGGGACGGCGAAGCTTCTGACCGAGCAGTATGGTGGGGAAGTGCCACACACGATGGCTGAGCTGCTCGAGTTGCCGGGGGTCGCGCGGAAGACGGCGAATGTCGTGTTGGGGAATGCGTTTGGGATCAAAGCGGGCGTCGTGGTTGATACGCACGTCACGCGACTCTCGCACCGGCTTGCGTTATCACAGGAGAAGACTGCGGAGAAGATCGAGCAGGACCTTATCCCGATCGTGCCGAAGAAAGACTGGGTAATCTTCCCGCACTTGATGATTTATCACGGTAGGAAAATCTGCAAAGCGCGGAATCCGTTGTGTGAAGAGTGTGTGATTGAGAAGCTGTGTCCGTCGTCGTATTTGAAGACGGGTGTTCACCCTCCGAGTTAGCCACAAAAAGGCACAAAAAGCACAAAAAAGATTAGAAAGAACAAGTCAGGAAGAGGGGCTTGCCCCCGCCGCTGCTTGGGTTGAAACAGCGGGGGCAAGCCCCTCTTCCTGACTTGTTCTTTCTCTTGAGTTGTTCTCGTCTTACTGCTTACCAACTGACGCGATGATGGCCTGAGCGGCTTGTTGGCTCAGGGGGGTGATGATGTCTTCGCCGGCTGATTTCGCTTTGCCTTTGAAGGTTTGGGCGAAGCTAGGCGTCTGGCTTGTCGGGCGCTCGAGTCTCACGTCGAGCGTCAACTCATCCTTATTTTTGATGTTCTGAGCGACAGTTGCGGCGACGACTGTATTTGTTGCCACGACTGCTGCCGTGCCTGATCCATAACCGACGTTGCTCGCTACCTGACCTACTGAACTGCTGATCATGCTTCCGAAACCACCGCCACCTTTCTTATGCGACACATTCGCGAAGACGATGTAGTCACACTGCTTCTGTTGTGCTTCAGCTTGAATCGCGGCGCCCGTGGCTTCGATCAGAATAGCTTCTACGTTGGTTCCTTTGAGGTTCTGTTGCAGAGTGTTCTGCACGGCCGCAGCGAGATTTTGCGCGTTCATCCACTCTGCGACGTTGCCAGTCTTCACGGCTGCGACTCCGAAACGAATAACACCATCACGCTTCGGAGGGACCGTAGTTGATGCTGTTGCGGCGCTCGGCTTATTCGCAGGGCTCGTCACGGTTGCGGCGCCACCGGTCTCAGCAGTGCCGGGGTTCGCGTAAGCGGCACTGAATGCACTCGCGAAGTCTTCTACTTCTCGATAACCCTCAGGAATCTCGAAGAGACTCTGATCGAGTGTCGCCTGTGAAAACTCAACTACCTCATTGATAGTTGAGAAACTCTGCGCGCCATCCGGTCCAAACATCGTTGTCTTTTCCCAAACCGGATAACCCTTCTTCGCGGTGCCGATCGTCTTCGTCTCATAACGATCCTGACAACCGCCGCTCGCTTTCGGTCGATAGTCCGTGTACGCACGGCTGCTGTCGCAATCGAGCGCGAACGTGGCGTCGATGTACCAGCCATCGATTTCCATCCTGGTATTGTTTTGCGAGCACGCGTCCGGCGACGACTTGATCTCCATCGTCGTGATGATGTGACGCGCCGTGTAGCCAAGGATCTGTTTGCGCTCGCCCGTGTCTTTCGTGGTAACGGTGGAAGTAACAAGACCGCCCTTCTTCACGGGTGACGCAGGCGTCGTCGTGGCAGGCGTGGTGCTGCTGGGCGATGGCTGATTGGGCTCATCGTACGGCTGAATCATGTACATCTTCATCTGCGGCATGATCTGGATGTTTCGTCGCAGATCACACTGCTGGATCATGATCATCTGGCCGCTGTTGGTTTCGCTGCGCTGCCGCTTGCCTTTGATGTAGCTGGTGTTTTCGTAAGTCTGGCCGCCGCTCGTTTGCCGCGTTTTGACTTTCGTGTCGGCGCTGGCCGTCGCGGAGAGTATCGACAGACAGGCGATTACAACTGCAATTCTGACGATGGTGGTTTTAAGCATATCCCTCTTGGTTTCTAGTTGTGGTTGTGTGTAGTTGGGAAGACGCTGCCAAATTTCAGGCCTCATAATAGAACGCGAAAGTCGGAAAGAAAAGGGGTCAAATTCAATTGCGGAAATAGGTCCTGTAGAGCTTATAGGACGTATTTTGACCCGCTGTTACGGGGCAGCTATTATGACCGCGCCGTGAGCTACAGATTCCCCTGGCATCGTTTAAGCGACGAGCAGTTGCTCGATATACGCATCTGCGATTTGCCTATCAAAATCAAGGGTTCGTTCCTCGAGCCCCACATAATACGGCTCTATGGCGAGCTCAACGACCGCGGAATCCGCTTTAAACCGCATGTTTGGCTGTCGGAAGAGTGGTTTTCGCCGGACGGCGTGCCCGGCATCGCCATCCCGTTTTACCTCGCGCACCCGCGCCTGATGAAGCTCGAACGAAAACAGATGCTCGAAGTCGAGGGCGGCACCGACAAAGAATGCATGAGCATTCTGCGGCACGAGGCCGGCCACGCGCTCGACACCGCGTTTCGTCTCCACTTCAAACGCCAGCATCGCGAGCTCTTCGGCTCGTTCGCGCAACCTTATCCAGACTTCTACAAGCCGAAACCGAGGAGCCGCAAGTACGTTTTGCACCTGCCGGCCTGGTACGCGCAGGCACATCCCGCGGAAGACTTCGCCGAGACGTTTGCCGTTTGGCTGGCGCCACGCTCGCAATGGCGACGTCGTTATCGCGGCTGGCCGGCGTTGCAGAAGCTCGAGTACATCGACGAGTTGATGACCGCACTCGCGGGCACAAAACCCAAGAACGGAACGCGCACGAAGATCGATCCACTGTCTGCACTGCGCGGAACGCTGCGCGATCATTATCGTCGCAAGCGCGAGCGTTACGACTTCGAGTGGCCCGCTGTTTACGATCGCGACCTGCGTCGCATCTTCTCCGACGATCCACATCACAAGCACCGGATGAGTGCTGCGAGTTTCCTGCGCAAGGTGCGTCGTGAGGTGCGACAGATCGTTGCTGAAGGCACTGGGGTACACCAGTACACGATCGATCACGTGCTGCAAAACATGATCGATCGCTGCAAAGATTTAAAACTTCGTGTAGCAACCCCCTTCCGCGAAACGCGCCGACGTGTCATGATAGTGCTGACTGTGCAAGTAATGAACGTGCTCCATTCGGGTTATCATCGCATAGCCGTATGACCTTTGAGCCGCGACGTAAACTGCGCATCATCGTGCTGGTCCACGAAGACCTCGTGCCTCCTGATTCGTTGGACGGTCTTTCCGACAAAGAAAAAGCCGAAGTCAGAACTGAGTTCGACGTGATCTCGACGTTGAAGAAGATGGGCCACGAAGTCTATCCGGTCGGTCTCTACAACCAGCTCAACGTGATCGGCAATGCGTTGCTCGAACACAAGCCTCACATCGCTTTCAATCTGCTCGAAGAGTTTCATGGCTATCCGCTTTACGATCAGCACGTGGTCAGTTATCTCGAACTGATGAAGCAGGCATACACCGGTTGTAATCCGCGCGGCATGACCCTCGCCCACGACAAGGCGCTGACGAAGATGATTCTTTCTTATCATCGTCTGCTCGTGCCGAACTTCGCGGTGTTTCCGATGAATCGAAAAGTGCGGCGTCCGATGCGTTTGAAGTTTCCCCTCCTGGTTAAATCGATCAGCGAAGAAGGATCGGTTGGGATTGCGCAGGCGTCGATCGTGCATGACGATGAGAAGCTGACGCAGCGCGTGGAGTTTATTCATCGTCAGAATAAGACTGCGGCGATTGCTGAGCAGTACATCAAGGGCCGCGAGATTTATGTCAGTGTGATCGGCAATCAGAACATTCAGACGTACACGCCGTGGGAGCTCGTGATGGAGAAGCTGCCGGAAGGCGCTGAGAATATCGCGACGTTGAAAGTGAAGTGGGATCCTAATTACCAGGAGAAAGTTGGCGTCGCGACGAGGGCCGCGGATCTGACGCCCGAACAGCTCAAGACACTCGAGCGATTGTCGAAGCGAATCTATCGTTATCTTTTCCTCAGTGGCTATGCGCGGCTGGACTATCGCATGACTGAGGAAGGGCAGTTCTACTTGTTGGAGGCGAATCCGAATCCGCAGATCGCGCACCACGAGGACTTTGCTGACTCGGCTGAGTATTCGGGTGTGCCTTACGATCAGTTACTGCAGAAGATCATCACCGTGGGCATGAACTACGCTAGTGCGCGTAACGGAATCACCGGCTAATCTCGGAACCTCACACTTATTGTCACTTTAATTAGCTCATACATAACGAATCGAATTTTTAGATTGTTGGGAGTCGTGTGCCCCATGACTGTAATTCTAACTCTGCTTTTTACTCTGACGCTTTATCTAAAAATGCAGCGTGCTTAGGCTTCATCTCTGTGCAACCTCGGTGTTCTCTGTGTCTCTATGGTGAGTTATTGGGTGGTCTGGGTTAACCACCGAGACACAGAGAACACCGAGGTTGCACAGCGAATCTGTAACTTTGCGGCTACAAATCTTTCAGATTGACCGCACTCGCAAAGGATTCGTGACTTCTTTCAGTGCAAGTCCTTGATACGCAAGGCGTTTCGTCACGAAACAGTCACATTGCCGCTTGAACCACTCCGATCCAGCCGCTAAGATGCCAAAGGTTTTAGCGGTATCCCCCTCACGCAGCAATATCAAAAATTAAAAATTACTAGAGAGAAGGTAGTTCCCTGTCTATGGCGTTTAAAAAACTGTTCCCTCGTGCTTTGCTTGCCAGTTTGGCCCTCGTAGTATTAACAACATCAGCATTCGCCCAAACTCGTCCACGAGTGACAGTTCCGAGCGGTGACGTAAATGAAGTAGCCTGCTCGCCTGATGATTTCGCGATGATGGCCGCAGCAGCCGTCTCCGACTCAAAACCCACCTGGGAAGCTAAACCAAAGCCAACTATCGACCTTTCGCCTTCGACGACACCGTCAAGCGCCGGTTTTCTCAAGTACGAATCACAACTGATGGCCGCGATCGATCAGCGACTCGGGACGCCGTATCGCTGGGGCGCCACTGGTCCAAACCGCTACGACTGCTCGGGATTTGTCTGGTCCATTTACCAGGCCACTGGCATCAACTTCGAGAGAGTGAGCGCCGCCAACCTGTTTGCGCGCTTCGAGCCCGTGCCGGTGGAAGAGCAGTTCAAGTTTGGAACGCTCGTGTTCTTCAGTGGTCTGAAACACGTCGGCGTTGTTGCTGACGAGCATGGCTTCTATCACGCCTCGCGCCGCCACGGTGTTATCTATTCAGAGTTTAATGATTACTGGTTGAAGCGTATCGACGGCTTCCGTCGCGTGCCACTCAACGCGCAGATCGCAAAGAAGTAGTCCACAAAAAGGCACAAAGAAGAACACAAAAAGCTCAAAAAGCATTAGTGAAGGGATCTCGCTCAATACATCAAGCGACTTGCCATCAGCTAATGCTTTTGTGCTTTTTGTGTTCTTCTTTGTCCTTTTGTAGACTACTTATTGTTTGGAGGAGGGATGAAACCTGCTTTATGGGAATCATCCCGTGCTTCCCAGACGGCGACGATCTTGTCTATCGAGACGTAGCAGTTTTTCCCTTCGTCATCGCGCAGGTGCAGCACGCCCGTTTCCACTTTCAACACTTCACCACGCACGCTCGACGCGCCGCCGCAGTAAACGTCGATCTTCTTCCCGATGAACCTTGATAAAAAATCTTCCACTTCACCCTACTTCTTCTTCGTTTCTTCTCTGAACGTGAGCTTCACGATCGGCAACGCGGTTGGATCGTCCTGTTGATCACACTCGAATTTATACAGGTCGTAGTAAGCACACCGCTTGGTGGTCGGATACTCTCGGCACACCGCCGGCCTCGCGTGATAGATCCCACAGCCGCGAGTTTCCGGATTGAGGAACTGGCACGTCTCACCAAAAAGCGCGTCGCGCTTGCGCCGCAACACTCTTTCCTTTTCCCACATCTTTGTGTAACGAGCTCTGGCAACTTCTTCAGTGACACCGAAGTGCTTCGCCAAACGGCGAATGTCACGCGGCGTTACCTGCACGCGGTCATACACCGAACAGCAGAACGCCGGGCAATCGTTGCAGTCGTAATAAACTTTTGGTTTAGCGGTCGGAACTGTTCCCATGATTGATCCCCGGTTCTCCTATCGTCGCTTGGACTTTTTGTATTCCGACAACAGCAGGTTCATAAACTGCTCACGCTTCTCATAGAGGCGTTTCGGCTCGCGCGGCTCGTGACGCGTAAGAGCATAAGCCGTAATGAGCGGAAGCGCTACTGTAGAGTCGACATAACACACAACTGCGTCAGGAAGTCGATCGGGATCGACCTTACCCCACGACACTGCTTCACCAGGAGTTGCTCCCGATAATCCACCTGTGTCAGGGCGCGCGTCAGTCACTTGCAGAAAATAATCGTGACCACGTTCGTCGATACCGAGCACTTCCTGGATCTGCGGCTCAGTTTGCAAGAGGAAATTTTTTGGTGATCCACCACCGAGTATAAAAACAGCCGAACGGCCTTTTACTTTCTTGCCGTTGGCTTTCACTTCGCCACGTTTTGCAGCAAGCACGATCGACGCAGTCTCATTTACGTCGAGCGATGGATCGAACGCGAGCTTGTTGCCTTGCAGCGCTTTCGCAGCGACGTTCATTCCGATCGAAGAGTCGCCCGGCGATGACGTGTAAATCGGCACTGCATATTCGTAAGCGACACCAAGTAGCGACTTGTCCTTGATCCCGAGTTTCTGCTCGCGCTCGTGAACATAACGCCCGCACAGGTAGTGAAACTCAGCCGTCGACATCGGACGCTGAAACTCCGGTCCTTCGATTATCCTGCGGAAGAACGCGTCAGTATCGAGCAGCACCGAGTAATCGAAGAAGATGTCGTAGATACGGACTACTTCTTCTTCGCGCAGCGTGACATCGGACGTGTGCGCGTTGCCCTGGTGCATGGCGAGACCAATGCCGAAGTGCGTGTCGTGATAGAGATTAGCGCCGGTCGAGATGATCCAATCGACGAAGCCCGCTTTGATCAGTGGAATCAGTGCGGAAATGCCGAGTCCCGCAGGGGTGAGCGCTCCCGTTAGTGAGACTGCGACCGTGACCTCCGGCTGCAGCATTTTAGTCGTGTAAAGCTGGCACGCTTCACGCAGACGCGCGGCGTTGTAGGCGAGAAAAGCCTCGTCGATTAAATCCGCAACGGCTATGTTTTTCTCAATTGGAGCAGGATCGATTCGTTTGCCGCGAAGGAATTTGCTTTTGTGTTTACCCATTTGTTCTTCTGTTAAGACGTTTGTGCCTTCTGTGATTCTTTCTGGTCCATCTCTGACGCATCTTCTTCCGGAGCTTTTCTGACACGCAGTCGCAGGATGCGTCGCTCGTCTGCTTCAAGAACTTCAACTTCCAGGCCGCGCATCATCAACCGCTCGCCGGCTGCAGGAACTGTTCCTGATTCATTGATCACGAGTCCGGCGATGGTAGTGAAATCGTCGTCTTCGATCTCCATGTCGAACAGCCGCTCGATCTTTCCGATCTCAGTCGAGGCCAGCACTTCGTAACTACCATCCGGGTCTTCGACAATATCTTCCAACTCTTCGCCGGCGATGTCTTCGTCTTCGATCTCGCCGACGATCTCTTCGAGAATGTCTTCGACAGTGACGAGTCCACAAACGCCCCCATATTCGTCGATCACCATCGCGAGTTGCGCGTGCGCCTTTTGCATCTCTTCCAACAGGTCGGCAACAGGTTTTGTTTCCGGTATGAAGTACACCGAGCGCACGAGCGATTTAATGCATTCCTCTTCACGACCGTCAGCCCAGCACTGAAGTAGATCGCGCACGTAGATCATGCCCTCAACGTTGTCGATCTGTTCGCGATAGACTGGCAGACGCGAGTATTTCGATTCGAGAATGATATCGCGTGCTTCACGGACCGTCGCGTTTTCCGGGATGGCGACGATATCGGGTCGTGGCGTCATCACTTCACTCACGCGCGTATCGCCAAACTCGATGATCGAGTGAATGAGCTCGCCTTCTTCTTCTTCAAGGATGCCCTCTGCTTCGCCGACGTCGATCAGCGCTTGAAGGTCGCCGCTGTCGTCGTCTTCTTCCTCTTCCTCGCCGGTCTCTGTCACCTGATCCTTTCGCCGGGAACGATCAAAAAGCCGCTGAAAAGGATCGGCGATGAACGTCATGATCGGAAAGAACGGCCGCACGATCGGCAACAGGAAGAGTAGCGTGCCTTCCGGGTTACGCGTCGAGATGAATAGTGGAATTAGTTGACGAAAGATGCCGGCGAGTATCAGTCCGGCGAAGAGACCGACGAGTACGAGTCGCGGATCGGGGAAAAGGCTGAGTGAGATTGAAGTTATCAGAACAGCGACTACGACGAGCAGTATCTGAATCATCGCCGAGAGGGCGAAGCTGAAGCGCGGGCGATGTTCCAGTGCCAGGCGAAGAAACGGTTTGGATGGTTGTTCGGGCTTGTCACCGTTTTCGCCCATCAGGCGGCGTAGACCCACGTCGCTCAACTGGGCGAAGGCCATATCAACCGTGGCCAGCAGAGAGAGTACTATGAGCAGTAAGAGCGCAAGCCCTATTTCAAGTTCCATCGATGGGGAAATAGTATGGACAGGATTGACTGGATTTACAAGACCATCTCTGCGTATCTTTGCGTTCTCTGTGTTGAAATAGCCTCTTAACGCCGAGATATGCCGAGATATGCCGAGATATGCTGAGACCGCAGAGATCTAAATCTTCAACTTCCTCCTCAATTTCAATTCCAGCCGGTTCATCTCACCATTATCAGTCTCATGATCGTAACCGCAAAGATGCAAGAGCCCATGAAGTATCAACTGCGCAATTTCATCGTCAAACGATAGGCCATGGTCCTTCGCCTGCACGGCCGCGGTATCGACCGATACAGCCACATCACCGAGATTGAGTTTCTCCTCCGCGGGAAACGACAACACATCCGTCGCTTTATCAACGCCACGAAATTGCCGGTTCAGCTCTCGTATCCGTTTGTCTGAAACAAAAGCGATCGTAGCTGAGGATTCGCTCTTTCCGATTGCGTCAAGCGCCAGGGCCGCAAAATTGGACCACGCTTCAGTGTCGAGTTTCAAGCGTCGCTGGCGATTGACAACCTCGACCATCGCTATATCTGCGGCTTCCGTGTTTGCTCTTCGTAGGCGCGGATGATCATCTGCACGAGCTTGTGGCGCACGACGTCTTTGTCGGTGAAGTAAACGAACTCAATGCCTTCGAGCTTTGACAGGATTCGTTCTGCTTCGATCAAGCCACTGCGTTTGCCTGTCGGTAGATCGACCTGCGTCACGTCGCC
>DATFDT010000028.1:0-3192 GCA_035251975.1 Pyrinomonadaceae bacterium
CAACCTCAGTGTCCTCTGTGTCTCTGTGGTGGATGAATTCCGAGTAAAACCACACCACAGAGACACAGAGGACACTGAGGTTGCACAGAGAAATCCCAGAACAAGGACTTTTTGTGCAAAGCCCGCAAAGCGAGAGCCGAATTTCCGTTTGCAAGACGCTCCGCCATGATGCCCGACCCAACAATTGTCGCCAGCAGGAAGAACGTTCCTAATGCTTCAGCAACAACTCGCTTTGCTAACGGCTGACGCATCCGCGACTCCAATCGGTGTTGGCGCACAGCAGGCCGCCGCGCTTTCCTCTAGCTTTGTCCCGCACTCGCAAGGTGCAGTTTCAGGTAGATTGTCCTCAAGCACGACAAACACTTCCCACTCGTTGCCATCGGGATCGCGCACCCAGGTCTTATCCTGCAGTGCATAACAGCGACTCGTCTGCATTTCGTCGCGTGTTAACAAGCCCGCCTCGGTCCACCTTTCGCGAATGGTGAGCACATCGTCCGTAGATGCCACCTGAATTCCGAGGTGCGAGAGCGCACCGCGTTCGTTAAAAACGTGCTGGTTCAGCGTTAGATTCAATGGTGGATTCTGAACGTCGAATTTTGCGTACCCAGTTCGCACCTTGCTCGGTTCAATACCCAGAAGTTTTCGATAAAACTCGAGACTCACCGTCACGTCTTTGACGTTCAACGCCAGATGGGCCTTTAGCGCCTGAGCCGGTTTCTGTTCGTTCTTCATTTTCAATCACTCCTCTCATATACATATGCATAAGCGCATATGTGAGGCGCAGTATCCGCCAAAACCAGACATATGTCAAGGCATATATGTTTTATGTTATTATCGGGGGCGTTATGGTCAGAAAAGAGAAACCCTTCGATCGCGAGCTGTTTTTTTCGAGCCCTGGCCGATTCTACCCGGCTGCGCATCATCAACCTGATCGGAGATCAAGAGGTCTGCGTTTGTTTTTTCGTGGAGATATTGAAAACGAATCAGCCAAAGATCAGCCGGCACCTCGCTTATTTACGTCGAGCCGGCATCGTCACGGCGCGACGCGAAGGGATCTGGATGCACTATCGCATCGCGACGCCGCAGGATGAGAACGCAGCGAAAGTGCTGACGGATATCAGAGCGTGGCTGGCAAACGATTCGGCGATGCAGCAAGACCGGAAGCGTCTAGACAAGATTTGCTGTGCACCAGAATTGCCGGTCCAACTGCAAGGCAGTCCAAAACCATTACCCATCCTCGCCTCGTGACCACTTCAACGCCGAAGGCGTTGGCTAATTTCAGCCCAAGGTTGGCGCGCTGCGACAACCTTGGGGAACAATCAATCAATAACAATTAAACCCTGAAAGGGTTCCGCGGTTGGCGAACCCTTTCAGGGTTAATACCGAAATTAATTCGCGATCCCGGGGTTCTCGCAAGCTCGAACCCTGGGCTCACATTAGCGAACGCCTTCGGCGTTAGTCAAAATTAGATTAGCAAACGCTTGGCGTAACTCACGTCCGTTAAGCACAAAAGGCACAAAGGAAAACCCTTGTGCCCTTCTGTGCCTCTTGGTGGCTAATGCCTTACGGTGTGACGCGGAAGATGCCCCACAGTCCGTTGTCGAACTGGAAGGACGACTGCGTACGGTAGAGGTAATCACCCGCGACCTGACGCGCTCCGCCCGCGCCGTTCACCGGAACTACGTCCATGTGATTCGACGCGCCGTGACCCTGCTGGGCTCCCTTCCACTCCGAGAGTGGATTGTTGCCAATCTGGGTCGAGTTGTTGATGTATGGCTCCTGCTGCCAGATGTGACCATGAACCTGGAACACGTTGTTGCGCGCGTGACCATTCGAATTGAGCACGCGGAAGCGAACAGGCGTTCCAGCCTTGGCCGTGAACACTGGCGTCACAGGATCGCCACCAACTTGTGCGTTTGAAAGCGAGTTCGTGAAATCAATCGCACGAGTCTGCTCGAGCGGCAGGTCGGGCTCGTAGCCCATTCGCTTCCACATCGGCTCGCTGCGATAGTTGAGTGCCTTCTGACCGGAGTCTTCAGCGTCCTCTTCTCCCGCAACGTTCGGCACTGCAGCCGCATCACCCTGCAAATCACTACGACGCAGGTTGACGTCGGTCTGGAACTGAAGCACGAATTCACGGAACGAGGTGCCGTCAGTCTTGCTGACAGTCGCCTGCGCACGCGAGTTTGCGTCTTCAATCCAGGTCGCGCCCTGCGGCTCGATGATGAGTGAACCGATCGCGCCCTTGTTCGAGTGCTTGATCGGGTCAGACGAGATCAGGTTGGTAGCGCCAAACTCAACCGGCGTAGCAACCTTCGTCGTGCCGTTCATGCGGATGTCGCCCGCGTACCATTTGTACTTCACGGACTCACCCGGCTTCGCGGTCTGACGACCATCGGGCGTGTACGATTCAGGATTACCCACTACGTTGAAGCCGACGTTGGCGCCATCACTCGACACCACGTCGTAAGCAACGAGCTGCGGGTGCAGACCAACCTGATTGGACGGCTTCACCTGATTCGCGTTGAAATTCTCAACGATCATCGGCAGCGTGTTCCAGCCAGGCAGATCGGGAACGTTGGTCGGCAATTGATTGAACAGCGTCACCTCAATACAGTCACCGGCACTCGCTCTCAGCACGAGCGGCTCAACGGGCACGCCGGCTTTAAGCTTACCGGTTGCCGCGTCGATATCGTTCGTGCGGACATACATGATCGCCGTTGGATCATGAAGTTTGCCACCCTGGTTTGTGCGGTCGTTGTAAACGAGCGTTCCGCCAGGTAGCGCATTCTGCGCAGTCACGGCAGTCACGCTGAACTTGCGGCTTGGTGCGGCTGCAGGACAAGTACCGTTGAAGTCTTTCTTGTTGTCAGCAGCCTTCGCCGCGCCGGTCGGGTTGTTCGGCAACAACTGAAGATCGGGCTGGAGACCAGCAGCGCCACGATAAGCACGCAACAGACCCCAGGTTCCGTTCCACTGGTTATCCACTGAGCTACCCGGCTGATACAGGTAATCGACAAAAGGAGTCGCACCCTTGATCGCTGCTATACCCGGCAGCTCAAACTCGAAGTGCTCGGAGATGCCCATCATCTGCGAATTGCGGTATCCCGAATTCGGATCGGTGCGTTCGTAGAGCCACTTCTGGCCGTGGATGCTGAAGTTGTGGCCCTCCTCATGAGCACCAACGAGAAC
>DATFDT010000029.1:0-13146 GCA_035251975.1 Pyrinomonadaceae bacterium
CTTGCCCCCGCTCGTCCAATCCAAGCAACAGCGGGGGCAAGCCCCCCTTCCTGACTTGTTCATTCCCTGACTTGTTCTATTCCCCTGACTTGTTCATTCAATGTGATTTTAAATGCCTTACGAACTCTTTCTTGCACTTCGGTACTTGAGGTCGCGGAGGAAGCGGCGGCTGGCGCGGGCGACGTCGGTGGCTGCGATACTCGGGATTGCGATGGGGGTGGCGGCGCTGATCGTCGCGTTTGCGTTGTCGAATGGGTTTCGCGATGAGATGCGAGAAAAGATTTTGCAGGGCACGGCACATCTCAGTGTCGTCCGTGCTGATGGCCGTCCGCTTGAGAATTATTCGGAACTCGCGAGCCGGGTGAAGCAGGTTAATGGCGTCGTCACCGCATCAGCAACGACGTATGACGGCGCACTCGTACGCGGAACGAAAGGATCCAGTTACGCAGTAATTCGTGGTGTCGAGAAAGATACAGTTCAATCAAGGTGGTTAAAAGAAGGTTCGTTTGGACCGCTGTTTGAGGACTCGAGTAATCCGAGTGCTGTTGTGGGCGTAGATCTCGCGGCGCGGATCGGGCTTTCGCTCGGTGATGTTTTTCAGGTGCAGCCCGCGAATGACTCGACACCGCGTCGCTTGCGTGTCGCCGGCGTGTTTAGTTCAGGACTCTTCGAATACGACTCGACGTGGATCTACGTCTCGATGGAAACCGCGAGCGAGTTTGCCGGAAACAATCACGCTGCGTCGGTGATGAGCGTGCAGGTAAGTGACGTCGATAATGTGAAGCAGGTCAGTGCGGATGTTTCAAAAACACTCGGCAACAGCTACACCATCATCGACTGGCAACAAGCAAACCAGCCACTCTTCGCCGCGCTCGCGCTCGAGCGTCGCATGGGTCTCTTCATTATTGGTCTAATCATCGCAATCGCAACACTCAACATCACAACCATGCTGATCCTCGTCGTAGTGGAACGACGACGCGACATCGCGATACTCAGCGCACTCGGCGCCACACCCATGGGCGTAATGTTGCTATTCATCATCGAAGGCGCGGTCGTCGGGGCGATCGGAGCAGCGGTCGGCGTCGTGATCGGATTCATCGCGTGTGCGATCGGAAATCATTACAAGCTCATCAGTCTGCCCGCGGATGTTTACTCGATCAGCAACGTGCCGCTGATCGCGAGACCGTCTGAGATGTTGATAGCTGCGTTGGTTGCATTCCTGTTGAGCGTGCTCGCGACGATCTATCCCGCGCGTGCGGCGTCGCGCATGCGACCGGTCGAGGCGCTGCGCGACTCATGATCAGCGTCGTCGATCTGCGGAAGAGTTTCGTTGCGCCGAATGGTGAGCGCATCGAAGTCCTGCGCGGCGTAACGTTCGCGGCGAATATGGGTGAGAGCATCGCGATCGGTGGGCGGTCGGGATCGGGAAAGTCGACGCTGCTCCATTTGCTGGGTGGTTTGGAAGCGCCCGACCACGGCAGCATCACGCTCGATGGTCACCGGAAAGAGATCGGGTTTGTTTTTCAGTTTCACTACTTGTTGCCTGATCTTTCGGCGGTTGAGAATGTCGCGTTGCCGTTGCTGATTGCACGGTGGAAAAAACGACGTGCGTTTGACCGGGCGACGGAGTTATTAGAGGAAACTGGTTTGGGCGACAGGGCCGAGCATCCGATCGCACATCTATCGGGCGGCGAGCAGCAGCGGGTGGCTGTCGCGCGGGCATTAATTACTGAGCCAAAGCTGTTGTTGGCAGATGAGCCGACGGGCAATCTCGACGAGGCGATCAGTGCACAGATCGGGAGCACCCTTGTCGAATACGCGCACGAACACTCGGCGATCACGATTGTCGCGACGCATAGTGCGACTTTGGCAGGGATGTGCGACCGTTTATTAACGCTTGAGGCAGGTCGCGTCTGAAAACATCGCTTCGTTACCACTTTTATCTAGGTTATAATGCGGCGTCGGTAATTATAAGGACGTTTACAAGATACCAAGATGTTCGAACGCTATACTGAAAAAGCGCGACGGGTGATCTTTTTCGCGCGCTACGAAGCGTCACAGTTCGGAGCTCCGGCCATTGAACCGGAGCATCTGTTGCTGGGACTGATGCGTGAAGACAAGACCCTCACCGGCCGTTTTTTCCCGCGCGCACAAGTTTCAATCGAGTCAATTCGCAAGGAAATCGAGGGTCGGACCCTTCTCCGCGAGAAGATTTCGACCTCCGTCGAGCTGCCGCTCGCGCCCGAAACCAAGCACGTTCTCGCTTACGCACACGAAGAAAGCGACCGCCTCCAGCATCGACACATCGGCACAGAACATCTCCTGCTCGGCCTGCTTCGCGAGGAACGTTCCATGGCCGCCGAGATTCTTTACGAGCGTGGCCTGCGACTCAACGCCGTTCGCGACGAGATTGCGCGCCAATCCGGAGCCGACGCGCGAAGTACGCAAAAAAAAGACACACCCCACCTGGTTGAGTTCTCTCGCGATCTGACCGACGACGCCGCGAATGACAAGCTCGATCCGTTGATCGGTCGTGAAGCGGAGATTGAAAGAGTTGTACAGATTCTCTGCCGCCGCACGAAGAACAATCCGGTACTGATTGGTGAACCTGGCGTTGGCAAAACCGCGATCGTCGAAGGTCTCGCACAGCGAATCGTGCGCGGCGAAGTACCCTCGTTCCTCGAACACAAACGAATTCTCTCACTCGATCTCTCGTTGATAGTTGCCGGTACGAAGTATCGCGGCCAGTTTGAAGAACGACTCAAGCAGATCATGCGCGAGCTCGTCGAGAACCCGCAGTACATAGTTTTCATCGATGAGCTACACACGCTCGTCGGCGCGGGTTCCGCAGAAGGTTCTCTCGATGCCGCAAACATTTTGAAGCCGGCGTTATCACGCGGCGAGATTCAGTGCATCGGCGCGACCACGCCCGCCGAGTTTCGCAAATCGATCGAGAAGGACCGCTCGCTGGAACGACGCTTCCAGGCCGTGAAAGTTCCGCCTCCGTCCGAAGCAGAAGCGGTAAGCATTCTCGACGGCGTCCGCGAACGTTACGAGAGTTTTCACCAGGTCCGTTACACCGACGAAGCACTTCAAGCCGCTGTTTACCAGTCGCATCGCTACATTCCAGATCGTTTCCTTCCAGACAAAGCAATTGACGTGATTGATGAAGCCGGTGCGCGCGTGAAACTCCGCGTGCGACGCGAACAAGGCAATCTCGCTGACTGGAACGAGTTGAATGAGTGGTCGCGATCTTACGGCGACAATGCAAGCTTCCGCATGCATCACGAAGATGCGCTCGTCTCCGCGGAAGTGACGCGCGACGACGTTGAAGACGTGATCGCGCGTTGGACCGGCATTCCCGTTAACTCGCTGAAAGAAGGAGAGACGCAGAAGCTTTTACGGATCGAAGCCGAGCTTCACAAGCGCGTAATTTCTCAGCGGCCCGCGATTTCAGCGCTCGCACGCGCCATCAGACGCTCGCGTGCGGGACTAAAGAATCCGCTGCGTCCGGTCGGCTCGTTCCTGTTTCTTGGTCCAACCGGTGTCGGAAAAACCGAAGTCGCTCGCTCGCTCGCGCAGTTTTTATTCAGCAGCGAACGCGCGCTCATCCGGTTTGACATGTCGGAGTTTATGGAGAAGCATTCGGTCTCCAAGCTGATCGGCTCACCGCCGGGTTACGTTGGTCACGAAGAAGGCGGCCAGCTCACGGAACGCATTAAACGCTCGCCATATTCAGTGTTGCTGTTTGACGAGATCGAAAAAGCGCATCCTGACATCTTCAATATCCTGCTGCAGGTGTTTGAAGACGGCATTCTGACGGACGCGCTCGGCAACACGGTCGATTTCAAGAACGCCATCATCATCATGACCTCAAACATCGGCGCTCGCTTCATTCAGAAGAAGGGCACGCTCGGTTTCCAGGCCAACACCGACGCCACGCGCGAAAAGGTCGAAGAGATGGTGATGTCGTCAGTGCGGCAGACGTTTAATCCCGAGTTCATCAATCGTCTCGATGAGATCATTATTTTCGACCAACTGCTCGACATCGAGTTACTCGAAGTCGTCCAGTTGCAGCTCGACCAGATCAACAAGACGATGAGCCGGCACGGGTTTGAGATCAGGCTGACGCCCGAGGCCAAGAGCTGGATCGTCGAAAAGACGTGCGCGGATCGTTTGTATGGTGCGAGACCGATCCGCCGTGCGTTGCAGAAATACGTGGAAGATCCCCTGTCTGAGGCGTTGATCCAGGGCCAGCTCGAAGGCGCGACGGTGATTGAAGTTTTCCTGAACGGTCAGGAGCTCGATTTCCGTCCCGAAGGCGTGGAAGCGGCTGACGACGCTTTGCTGATTCATTGAAGCAGCGGGGGCAAGCCCCTCTTCCTGACTTGTTCATTCCTCTAGCTTGTTTTTTCAAGAACGGGTGAAGAATCGACAAGTCAGGAAGAGGGGCTTGCCCCCGCTCTTTCCTTTTTGTGTTTTTGTGCCTTTTTGTGGCTGATTACGGTTTTGGAGTTTGCTCTTTTTTCGCTTATAATGCGCCACTTTGCTGCTCAAAAGCTGGCAACTGGCAATTCTGGCAGTGAATCAAAGGGCTGTCTTCGACCCAGTTAAGCACTCATAAGCTCCCCGAAGTTTCTGAGGCCCGGAAAGAACTATTGAGGGAATTGGTGCCTATGCACTCATATCGCGCGTTTTGGCTCTTTCTTTTGAGCCTCTTAGCTGGAATCTCCGCAATACACGCAATACCGGGACGAGCCCAGCAACAAACTCAACCGCAACAACAAAGAATCGTCGAAAACGTTGACATCATCGGTAATCGTCGTCTGCGTAAAGACGATATTCTCTATTACATTCAGACCAGGCCGGGCGATCCTTACAACGTTGATCAGGTGCAACGTGACTACCAGACGCTTCTCTCGCTGACTTTCTTCGACAAGACCGCCACACGTGTGTTGACTGAAAACGGTCCGCGCGGCGGCGTGAACATCATTTTCGAAGTCAAAGAACTGCCGATCATTCGCGACCTGACGTTTGAAGGTCTCAAGAGCGTGGCCGAATCGGACGTGCTCAAGGCTTTCCGTGAGCGCCGCGTCGGTGTGTCGAAAGAGAGCATTTACGATCCGGTGAAGGTCCGGAACGCGATGCGAGTCATCAAGGAATTGCTCGCCGCGGGCGGACATCCGAACGCGACTGTCACTGAAAGCACCGAGGAAGTTTCCGCGACGTCACTCGCGATCACTTTCAACGTTGATGAAGGCGACCGCGTGCGCGTAGTCGATATCCAATTTGAAGGCAACACGGTTTTTAGCGACGGCCAGCTACGTGGCGCGATGAAGTACGTGAAAGAAGCGGGACTGATCACGCGCTTCAAGAGCCAGGACATCCTCGATCGTGAAAAACTTGAATACGATCTGCGTCTCGTCGACAACTACATGCGCTCGAAGGGCTATCTACAGGCGCGCCACGGCGAGCCGCGAGTCGAGAGTGTCGGTCCGAAGCGCACTGGTTTTCCGGTCCTGCCGTTGCCGTTTTTGTCGTCCGTCGATGAAGGATTGCGCGTCACGGTTCCGATCGTGGAAGGAAAGGTGTATCGCCTCGGTGAGTTCAAAGTCGAAGGCAACTCGATCTTTTCCGAAGCGCAGGTCAGAGCAGTAATCGGTCTCAACAAGGGCGACATTGCTGACGGTGAAAAAGTCAGCAAGGGCTTGTTTGAGAACCTCAAGAAGTTTTACGGGCAACAAGGATTTATCGAATACACCGCTGAGCCTGTTCCGACTTTCAAAGACAATCCAACAAATCCAAACGAAGGCATCGTCGACTTCACTGTCACGATTGAAGAAGGCAAGCAGTTCACGCTGCGACGGCTCGAATTCGTCGGTAACACGTTCACGCGCGACAACGTGTTGCGTCGTGAAGTGCTCATCAACGAAGGCGACATCTATAACGATGCGTACTGGGAATACTCAGTCGTCAAGCTGAACCAGCTCGGCTATTTCAACCCCATCGATAAGGACAAAGACGTTGATCGCCGCACAAACGACGAAGAAGCGCAGGTCGATCTGTCGCTGAAAGTTAGCGAGCGCGGTCGCCAGCAGATCTCGTTCAACGGCGGTATCTCGGGTATTGGCGGCTCGTTCTTCGGTCTCGAATACTCGACGAACAACCTGCTCGGACGCGGTGAAGTGCTCTCGTTCAACCTCGCGGCAGGCAATCGCCAGCGCTCATTCCAGTTTTCGTTTACAGAGCCATACATCAAGGATCGGCCAATCAGCGCCGGCTTCTCGCTGTTTGCGTTTTCGCAGAAGTTTTTTGGTGAGGGAACCTTCCTTTCGCAAAACATCAATGCACAGGAAGATCTGCTCACGTCGCAATTCAACCTTAACGACATCAACGAAGAGAACCTCTTCACGCGAGATTCTTACGGCGGCTCGATCTTCGTCAGCGCGCCGCTTTCGGAGTTTTATCGCAAACGCCGGTTTACGCAGTTCTCGCGCGTCGGTGCTTCGTACCAGTTATCGCTATCGAGCGTGAAGGACCCGGAATCCAACGCCGATCCGAATAATCCACAGGCGTTCATCCCTGTGGTCTACCGGCAGCCAAACATTCTGACGAGCCGCGGCACGCTGACGTTCACTTACGACACTCGCAACGCGAGCGTCGACCCGACCTCGGGACGTGAGCTTTCGGCTGCGATTGCGATTGCGGGATTAGGTGGCGACGTCCGCACGTACCAGCCGACGCTGTCGTATACGCAGTTCTTCCCGATGCGACGTAAGAAGTCGCAGCATCCGGAAGTCTTCGGTTTTCGCATCATCGCCGGAACTGTCGGCAGCTTCGCCACAACCAGCAAAGTGCGCGAGGCCAACTCACTCGCGTTTGTCGACGGTGTGCCGATCTTCGAGCGGTTCTTCCTCGGCGACGAATTCACGATTCGCGGTTACAACGTGCGCTCGATCAGCCCGATTTCTCCGGTCGACACCTTTATCTCTTCTCAGAACGTCGTCGTTGCTACGAACGCGGTTGGCACGCCGACGCCGGTTCCTGGTTTCCCGCAATCGGCTGCGGCTCTCGGTACCTTCACTGGTTCGAGCGGCAACAACATTGCTGCACTGCCGCGTTCGTTCACTTCAGTCGGTGGCGACACGCAGTTACTCGGCAACTTCGAGTACCGCATTCCGATCATCAGCGACGTAGTGCAGCTCGCGGCTTTTGCCGACATCGGCACCGCGTTCAATATCAGGACGAAGAGCGATCAGGCGTTCTCGAGTGAGTTTTTGGATGATCAACCATTTCTTCAGACGGTTGGGTTTTTGAATACTACTGCGTGTCCCAGATCTGCTGTACCGGTAGGCATCAGTTTGAGCTCGCTGGCGCTGTGTAACAATCCGCTTCTGGCTGGGACTCCGGGTCTGCAGAGTTTGGTAGCGCGTGATAATCGCGTCGTGACGCAAGCCGAACTCGAGGCCGCGCAGAGACTTGACCCGCCGGATCCGTTCACAGGTCTGCCTGCCGGGTTCCAACCAGTCTTCCTTCGCGGCCAGGCGCAGACAAATAGCGTCGTCAGACTGTCTCAGTCGCTGTTTGACAGCATCGGCGATTACAGGTCGAGTCTGGGTATGGAAGTCCGAGTTCAGGTCCCCGTCATCAATGTACCGTTTCGTTTAATCTTTGCGTATAATCCAAATGCCCGGCCAAACCAATTCATTGACGGGTTTCCGTTCTTCTTTAACGAAAAAAAGAGAGTCATACGCTTTAGTGTCGGGCGCACTTTCTGATCGCCCGAGCCAACCCATGGTGGCTGGATGAACAACTAAAGGCTTTGTCCAATCGCCCTCAACTTAAGGAGTACCACAAGAAAGTCATGAAGATAGCTCGCTTTTTCGCTGCGGTTGCCGTGCTGACGGTTGCTGCATTTTGCGTGTCAGCACAAACGAAGCCCGCGACGACGCCCGCAGCTCCACAAGCGGCGGCGCCACAGAACGTGGCCGTTCCGGACAGCAAGATGGCAATGATCTATTCGGACGCGTTTCTCGATCCGAAAACCGGTATTGCCAGATTCAATAGTTTGCTGGGCACTCTGAATCGTGAATTCCAGCCGCGCCAGGCTGAGCTGCAAGCCCTGCAGACCAAGATCAACACGCTGACCAAAGAGATCGAAGACACTCAGACCGTCGCGGATCCAAATGCAATCCGGACAAAGAGAGATCAGCTTGCGCAGATGACTACAGAGTTCAAGCGCAAGGGTGAAGACGCCGAACAGGCTTATGGAAAGCGTCGCCAGGAAATCTTTTTGCCGTTGCAGCAGGACATTGGTAAAGCGCTCGAAGCGTTTGCTAAGGCGCGCGGTATCACTGTGATTGTCGATGGCAGCCAGGTGCCGGTGGTCTATGCTGCTGACAACATCGATATTACTCGTGCGTTCATCAGCGAGTTCAATAGCAAGAACCCGGCAACTGCGTCAGTAACGCAGCCATAGTGTTAATAGGTCCTATAAGCCTATAGGACCTATTAAAAAAGACATGATCAGACATCACCTGTTTCCAGTCAGCGTGTCGCTCGTCGCGGCTTTTGTTGCGTCCATCAGCGCACAACAGCCCGCGGGGCGTCCTGCTGCGCAGCCCACTCCGACGCCCGCAGCTACTGCTCCGGCGCCGCCGGCGCCTGCGGTGACCGTGCAGTTGCCGATGAGCAAGATGGCCGTCATCTACACGGATCTCTTTCTCGATCAAAAAACAGGGATTGCGAAATTCAACAGCGTGGTGACGAAGCTGAACGGCGAGTTTCAAAAGATCAAGGACGAGCTCACGCAGATGCAGACGCGCGCGACGTCGCTTGAATCCGAAATCACCAAGCTGCGCGAAGCTCCGGAAGGTGCTCCCGTCGATCAACGCTCGTTACAGGCCAAGATCGATCAACTGGACCAGTTGAAAAAAGACATTCAGCGTAAAGGTGAGGACGCCCAGGCAAATTACAATCGTCGACGCGCGGAGCTTTTTAATCCGTTGCAGGAGGAGATCGGCAAAGCGCTCGAAGCCTTCGCCAAAGCGCGTGGCATCAACGTGATCATCGACGCTGCGCAAGTGCCTTTGCTGTACGCCGCGGACAATATCGATATCACGCGCGCGTTCATCGCCGATTTCAACAGTAAGAACCCGGTAACTGCAGCGACGACCACAACGCCGCCGCCTAAGTAGGGCCGCAAAAAGTCACAACAGCACAAAGCGAATGTTTGTGTCTCTTGTGCTTTTTTGTGGCCTTGATTGCTACATGGAAACAGTTCTCGACGCCCTGGCCATTCAACAGCTACTGCCGCACCGCTATCCGTTTCTCCTCGTCGATCGAATCGTAGAGCTCGTCCCCCGCGAAAGAATCGTTGGCATCAAGCAGGTGAGTATCAACGAGTCGTTTTTTCAGGGCCACTTTCCAGGCGCTCCGGTAATGCCTGGAGTGCTGATTGTCGAAGCGTTGGCCCAGGTTGGCGCCATATTGGCGTTGCGTGAGATCGAGGATCGCGATCAGAAACTCGTACTGTTTACGGGTATCAAGGAAGCGCGTTTCCGGCGGCCTGTCGTTCCGGGCGACACTTTGGTGCTCGAGGTAACTGCTTTGCGCATCGGCTCGCGCGTGCAACGCATGCGTGGTGAGGCCAAGGTCGACGGCCAGCTCGCCGCTGACGCTGAAATCATGAGTATCGTCGCTCCCCGAGAAGAACAGAAATAGGTCTTATAGGGTCCTATTCGCTTTATGTCTACAGCCACTCACCCGACGAGCATTCATCCCACCGCAGTGGTCAGTCCGGGCGCGCGAATCGGCGACGATTGTTACATTGGCCCATACTGCACGGTCGGTGATGAGGTCCAGCTCGGTGAAGGCGTCCGACTCGAATCACATTGCGTCGTCGATGGCCGCACCTCAATCGGCGCCGGCACACACGTCTTTCCATTCGCCTCGATCGGTCTGGCTTCACAGGATCTGAAATACAAAGGCGAGCCGTCGGAAACAATCATTGGCGAGCGCAACAAAATTCGCGAGTTCGTCACGATCCACCGTGGTACTGCCGGCGGTGGAATGCTTACTAAAATCGGCGACGATTGTTTGATCATGGCCCAGGCCCACGTCGCCCACGACTGTGTGATCGGTAACGGCGTCATCATGGCTAATGCGGCCACGCTAGCTGGTCACGTCGTGATTGAAGATCGCGCGAATGTCGGCGCGTATTCCGGTGTGCACCAGTTTTGTCGAGTCGGCAAAGAGGCTTACATCGGCGGCTACTCGGTCGTCGTAAAAGATGCGCTGCCTTTTGCGCTCACAGTCGGTAATCACGCGAAGTGTTATGGACTCAACATCACGGGCATGAAACGCCGTGGTTACTCGCGCGAGACGATAGATTCGCTCCATCACGCATTTCACCTGTTGCTTGACGCAAAGCTCAACACTACTCAGGCCGTCGAACGTATCACTCAGGAAATTACCGGCTCTCCCGAAGTCTCCGATCTGCTTCGTTTCATCGAAGCTTCCGATCGCGGCGTCACCAAATGAAGTTCGGATTGATCGCCGGCAACGGCAAGTTTCCCTTCATGGTCGTCGAGGGTGCGCGCCGGTCAGGTGTGCCGCTCGTCGTGGCTGCGATCCGCGAAGAGACTGATCCGGAGATGGACCAGCGCGCCGAGCGTGTGAAGTGGGTTGGCATCGGACAGCTTGGCCGCATGATCCGGTTCTTCAAGGAAGAAGGTGTTGAGAAGGCGATCATGGCTGGGCAGGTCAAGCACGTTCAGATCTTCAGTCGCGCCGTGCCGGATGCGCGCATGTTGCGAGTGTTACTCAAGCTGCCGCGACGAAATACCGACTCGTTGATCGGCGCGATCGCTTCTGAGCTCGAGAGCGAGGGAATCGAGCTGGTTGACTCGACTTGCTTTCTCCAGGATTCGTTACCGCAGAGCGGAACGCTGACGCGTCGCGAACCGTCGAAACAGGAACGCGAAGACATCAATTATGGATTGGAGATCGCGCGCGAGATCGCACGGTTGGATCTGGGCCAGACGATCGTAGTTCGTGGTCAGGCGTGTGTGGCAATTGAAGCGATGGAAGGCACTGACGAGACGATCCGCCGTGCCGGACGGTTGGCGAAAGGTCGATTGACTGTAGTGAAAGTGGCGAAGCCGAATCAGGATATGCGATTCGATGTTCCGGTGGTTGGCGTGCCGACGATCGAAGCGATGATTGAAGCCGGCGCCACCTGCCTATGCATCACTCCGGGAAAGACTTTGATGTTCGATCGAGATCAGATGATCCGTACGGCTGAGAAGAATAAGATCTCGATCGTCGCTGTTTAAGACCTCGACAGATCATCGGGCGCTGAAGCAAAGAACAAGTCAGGAAGAGGGGCTTGCCCCCGCCGTTGCTTGGATTGGACGAGCGGGGGCAAGCCCCTCTTCCTGACTTGTTCTTTGCTTCGTGGCTCGTTCTCTTCCACGAAGAGTAGAGCATTAGTTGTTTCCTTGTGGGTTCGCTTCGGCGGTTTGTTCGGCCTTCGGATCGTATGGCATGGCGAGGTATTTCTTCGCGATAGCTTGTGCATTATCGTAATCAATGCCTGACTGGACCGCCTTGTTGTATTCATATATCGCTCGCTCGCGCTCGCCCTTCGCATCGTAAGCATTGCCACGTTTGATGTGGGCCCATACTTCAATCCACGACGGCTTCAAATTCCCAATGAGCGAAGCCTCAAGATTGTCGAGCGCCTGTTGCCAGTTGCGCTGTTCGAGAAACAGCAGACCGAGATTGTAGTAAACCCACGAATTCGAGCGATCGAGCTTCAGCGCCGCTTCAAACTGCTGCTGCGCCTCAGCGTAAATACCTTCCTTCATCTGCTCGATTCCGCGTCGCGCGATAATCGAAACACGCAAATCATCCGACATTCGCAGTATCTTGTTGTTCGGATCGACAACCACCTCAATCGGCTGTCCATTCGATTCAAAATCGAAATCCTCACTGCGACCTTCAATACGAACGATCTTCTGCTGGTTGTCGCCTTCCGCGCGTAACATCAACTCGACTGGCATGCGCAACGTCTCGAGGTTCTGTTTCACTGTGCCGCGCGTGCGGAACTTGCCCGAGCGCGTACGAATGATTTGATAGTCGACCGTAAACTCAGGAACACCCGTGCCTTCAATCCACTGCGCGAAGAAGTAGCGTAAGTTTTGCTGAGAGATCCTGGCCGCGAGCTTTTCGAAATCGTCGATCGACGCATTCTTACCTTTGTAAGTGTCGAGAAACATCGCGAGCGTCCGATCGAAGTCTTCTTTACCGATCGTCTCGCGCAACATGCGGAAGATCATCGAGCCTTTGTAGAAGACGATCGACTGGTACGCTGCTGACTGATCGTCGAGAGCACTCGGCGCTCTCGCGATCGACGCTGTTTGTTCGAACGTCAACGCACGTTCCTGTTGCTCGCGTTGAGCCGCATCGAGACCGCCGGCAGTCAACGTGGTCTCGCGATACGCAAACGCGCTCCACTCGGCGAGTCCCTGCGAAAGCCACGCATCGTCAAACGATTTCAGACCGACAGACTGTCCCCACCACTGGTAAGCAATCTCTCGCTCAATCTTCTCTTCGGGCACGGGTCGATTCGAATCGAACATCTTGCTCGACAGATAGATGATTCCCGGTCCGGAGTAAGTGTCGAGGCTCTCGTCGTCGATTTGGACCACCACTAAACGATTGCCAAAAAGCGGCTTGCCATATTTTTTGGTGTAGAACTCGAGCACGCGCCCGGTCAACTCGGCGTATTGTTCGAGCCGTTTCTCACTGCCCGGCATCGCGTACAGATTAAGATCGTAATTCGCGTAGCGCAGGTTCTTGTTGATGTACTGCCCGGCGGCGAAATTCCCGATCAGTACCGGCAGCCTGTGTACGAAGCGATACCGAACCGCGCCCTCTTTGGGCGACGGTTGCGCCACGATTGCATCGTCGCTCGTGCCTGCCACTTGCAAACCTGCGGGCACGATAAACGTGATGTCCGAGGTTGCACGGTCGGCGGCATAGTCATGAAACGGAAACCAGCGCGAGGCATACATCAGGTACGAGCCCTCGGTGCCGACGTAAGCCAGTCGCTTGGTCGCGAGCGGCCCGCCTTCCGGGGAA
>DATFDT010000030.1:0-7356 GCA_035251975.1 Pyrinomonadaceae bacterium
TCGATTGCAGCAAGTCGTGTGGAATCTTCTGTCGAATGCGTCGAAGTTTACCCCAGTTGGAGGAACGGTTGGTGTTCGCATCAGTCAGGACGAAACTTACGTGCAGATCCAGGTGCGTGATACAGGACCAGGCATTGCGGCTGACTTTCTGCCGCACGTGTTTGAACGCTTCAGACAAGCTGATGGATCGACTACTCGCACGCATGGCGGCCTCGGACTCGGACTCGCGATCGTGCGTCATTTAGTCGAGCTGCATGGTGGGATGATTGCCGCTGAAAATTCCGATTCAGGCGCGGTTTTTACGGTGAGACTGCCGCTGCCGAGCAGTGAGCTGAGTCTCGAGCGTTTGCCTGCACCGGCGCGTGTAGATCAGAAGGTGACGGAAGCCGATCTAAAAGACGTCAGGATTCTCGTAGTTGAAGATGAGTTGGATGCGCTTGATCTGCTTACGATCGATCTCACGGCGCACGGTGCGAAAGTGCGTGGCGCGGCGTCGGCGGCGGAGGCGATCGAGTTGCTTCGCGCGGAACAGTTTGATCTGATGATTAGCGACATCGGTATGGCAGATACGGATGGTTACAATCTGATCAAGCAGGTGCGGAAGCAGGAAAATGAACACGGTGAGCACATCCCGGCGATCGCGCTCACGGCTTACGCACGCACGCAGGACCGGATACGCGCGCTCACGGCGGGTTACAACACACACGTCGCGAAGCCGGTGGAGATCAAGGAGCTCGTGACGGTAGTTAAGTGCCTGATCGGCAAGATCGGTTAGAGACAGGATTCACAAGATTTTTCATGATTTACAGGATGCCTTGTAAATCCTGTAGAAATCTTGTAAATCCTGTCTAATGCCTTCGCGTTGCTTCTGGGCCAGGACGCCGTTATCCATCGAGTATCACGACGAAGAGTGGGGCGTGCCGCTCCACGATGACAATCGCCTGTTTGAGTTTCTGATACTCGAAGGCGCGCAGGCTGGTCTTAGCTGGGAAACAATTCTCCGCAAGCGCGACAACTACCGCAAAGCCTTCGATCGTTTCAATCCCGCGAAGGTCGCAAAGTACGAGCAACCAAAGATCGACCAGTTACTGAACAACGACGGCATCATCCGCAATCGACTCAAGATCAATTCCGCCGTCACCAACGCCCGCTCGTTTCTCGAAGTGAAAAAGGAGTTTGGGAGCTTCGATGAATACGTGTGGCGGTTTGTTAACGGCAAGCCGCTGAAACGAAAGCCCGGCCAGCCAATTGCGGCGCGTACGGAGCTCTCCGACGCGCTTAGCAAAGACCTGCTCAAACGCGGGTTCAAGTTTGTCGGGTCAACGATCTGTTATTCGTTCATGCAGGCCGTCGGGATGGTTAACGACCACGATGCGACCTGTTTCCGTTACAAGCAGATTTCTCGCTGATTGTTTATCCACAGATTTCACAGATGTCATACAATCTGCGTAATCTGTGGATAGCCGTTCATCTTTTCGCCACTGGAGGTCCCTCAATTTGCGATTCAAACTTCTGCCACTTGCTCTTCTCGGTGTTCTTTCACTAACACACGCCGCGGTCGCCCAGAACTCCGCCGCCGCACTCGCCAGTCTCCCTGAAGCCGATGCCGTCATCTACGTAAGTCCGCAGCGCATCCTGAACGAAGCCGCGCCGCGCGTGATGTCGCCGGCAGATGTGACAGGCATGCGCGATACGTTCGCCGAGCTGAAAAAGTCAGCCGGCATCGATCCATCAACCATCGAGTATCTCGTGATAGCGGTGCGCTTCAACAAACCCGCGACCGATCTGAGTTTCGTTGCTCCCGACGTGCTGGCTGTCGTTGGCGGTGACTTCAGCTCCGAGTCGCTCATGACGCTCGGACAACTCTACCTGCAAGACAAAGCGCGCGTTGAAAAGCACGGTTCGAAATCGATCACGATCCTGCCGCTCGACTTCATCCAGGCCATGACTGAGAAGACGCCGATCCTGAAACCGTATTCTGAAGTCGGTATTGTGCCGCTCAGCGCAAACTCGCTCGCGATCGGAAACCTGAGTTATATCAAGTCGGCGATTGATGCGGCTGACGGTAACGGGCGAATCAGTGCGGCGACGATCGAATCGTTATTGCGCGATCCGAATGCCCTGCTCTCCGCGTCAGGCACTCCGCTCGCCGCGTTCGCGAAGAGCATCGGCTTGACGGGACTCGAAAACACGTCGCGTCCTTCGCGCTGCGATACGCCTTTTGGCAACTTCTACGCTGCCATTACAATGACGGGAACCAATTTCACCTTTAGAGGTGCAATGAATGCCGACAATCCCGACACGGCCAAGATCATCAACAACCTGTTTACGGTATTGATGCAACAGGGAATCGGCGCCGTACCTGATAAAGAGGCGCAATCGATCTTGAAGAGTCTGAAAATGTCGGCCCGAGATAACGAAGTTGTTTGGGAAGCCGACATTCCTGAAAAGACTGTGGCGGACTTTCTTAAATCGACCGGGAAAAAATCGGAGCCCGCGGTCAGTGCACCAGAGCCGAAACCGGTAAAGGCGAGAAAACCGGTGCTACCACGGAAGCGAACCAGGAAAAATTAAGGAGAGAACCAACCTATGCGTAAGTCAATTCTGTCATTGCTCGTGTTTTCATTGTCGCTGGCAGTCGCAGTTATTTTTGTGACTTCGTTTGATATTGCGATCACGTCGTCGGCGCAGAACGCGAACAGCTCGACGACCACCAACAAGAATCAGAACGACAGCCGCTCGATCACTCCTGGCTCTTCCGGCGCCGGCGCGGCGCAACAACCGGACTTCTCGAAGAATACGTGGGAGCTTCCTGAGGACGCCGATAAGACCAAGAACCCGACGACCGCGAACGCTGAGTCAATTGAGAAGGGCAAAGCGCTGTATTTGGATAAAGACAAGGGCAACTGCATTTTTTGTCATGGCGAAACCGGTGCGGGCAATGAAGCAAACATTCCCCGTCTGCGTCGCAAACCCGCCGATCTCTCGAACAAAGCGCACATGGCGGAGGCGACCGATGGCGAGCTCTTCTGGAAAATATCGAAAGGTATCCGAGGGATCATGCCCGCCGGTGAGAGAAAAATGACCGAGGAGGAACGCTGGAACGTCGTGAATTACGTACGCACGCTCGCGAAAGACAAGCAGTAGAATCATAAGACCTGTTAGAGGAGAACAAGTCAGGAAGAGGGGTTTGCCCCCGCCGCTGCTTGGGTTAAAACAGCGGGGGCAAGCCCCTCTTCCGACTTGTTCTTCTCTGATGGCGTTCAATGATTTGGGGATTAGAAGAACCGCTCAGCATATTCCCGGATCTCCTTCAACGAGCTCTCTGCCAAAACCCTGAACAGCTTCACCTCGCAGCCTGCAGGCATGCGTGGGGCCATTAGCGAGTCAGTGATCACGAACGCCGCCGAACGCAATCCCTTCTCCCAATTGCGTTCGCGTGCGTCGCGAAAACTCAGCGCGTCAGCATCGAGGCCCGCGGCGATAAGCATGGTCCTGGCCCACTTCAGAAACTCGGGCCAACGCGAGACGATCGCCACCAGAGCGTCGTGCGGCGGTCGTGTCTGCCCGCGCATCCTCTCCACCACCGACGCCGAATGCAGTACGAGCACATCCGTTTCCGGCTTGATCCGATCGGCGAACTGGTCCATGTGCCCGTAAAGCACAACCGGCACCGCGCCCGTCATCGCGCCGTCAACTTCACCTGGACCAACACCCTTGACTGTCACTTCCGTTACCGCAGCGATCTCGGCCACAAGGATCTCGCGTAGCTCCGGATCCGGTTCGAGTAAAACGAAATGATCCGGACGTTGCACGGACAGCGATCGTTGAATGCCGGCTTGTATCTCAGCGAGCGAGTAACCTTCTTCCCGCAGGTTTCTGAAGAAACGCGTGATGAGTTGATCGAGTGCGAGACCATCCTCGAGCGGCTCGTCAGTTCGCGCCCGCACGTAAACACCGCTGCCCTTGCGAAACTCGACCCAGCCGCGTCGCGCCAGTTCGCGATATGCAGAACTGACGGTGTTAGCGTGTATGTCGTAACGCCGGGCGAGATCACGTGTGCTCGGCAGGCGCTCAGCGATTTTGAGGTCGTTGCTGACGATGCCGAGCACGATCTGCGTCACGAGTTGCTCGCGAATCGGGACTTCGCTGCTTTTGGAGATCCAGAGTCGCATGTCGAGTTTGACAGGATTAAGAAATTCCCGTGATTATAAAGCGAACCGATGGATACTGAGGCAGCAATTGCTGTTTTAACGGCCATGATCACGCCCGCCGTGCTGATTTCCGCGTGCGGCAGCATGATTTTATCTACTTCATCGCGGCTTGGGCGCGTGGTGGACCGTGTGCGAGCCCTCTCCGATCGCCTGGAAACCATGGCCGACCGCGACGAGCACGGCCCCGCGGTCATCGAGCGACAGGCATCGATTTTTCAACAACTCGACAAACTGACCAGCCGCTCACGCATACTACAACGCTGCATGGTGGTTTTTTACGTGAGCCTGGGACTGTTTGTCGCCACCAGCGTCGCGATTGGCGTCGTTCCGTTTACGGGCAGTCAACGCTACAGCATGATACCAGTGGTCCTTGGTTTAGCGGGCGCATGTTTTCTGTTTTATGGCAGCGTCCTGCTGATTCTCGAAGCGCGCCTCGCGCTCAGCACCATTCACGCGGAGATGGATTTCATCTGGCGACAATCGAAACGAGCAACACCCGCGGAGATCGTCGAGCAACACAAACCGCATTTCGTTCACTTCAGAAGACATGAGTAATCCGTCGTATTTGCGTTTGCTCGACGAAGACGTGCTGGAGCAGCGCGTCGAGGAGCTCGAGCGTTTGCTGGAGCGGTGCACTGTTTGCCCGCGCGACTGTCTCAACAATCGTCTGAACAACGATATCGCGGCGTGTTATTCGGGACGGCTGCCGATCGTTTCATCCTACACGGCGCACTTCGGTGAAGAGCCGCCGCTCGTCGGTACCAGGGGCGCGGGGAATGTGTTCTTCGGCAACTGCAATCTGCGTTGTGTTTACTGTCAGAACTACCAGATCTCACAAACGCATAAGCAACAGATCAAGAACGAAGTCACGCACGAGCGTTTGGCTGAGATGCTGCTCGAGCTACAAGCGCGCGGTTGTCACAACGTCAACTTCGTTTCGCCGACACACTTCGCGCCGCAGATGGCGCGGTCGATATTGATCGCCGCGCGACAGGGATTGAACGTGCCGGTGGTTTACAACACCAATGCCTACGACGCGGTTCCGGTGCTGAAGCTGCTTGACGGCATCGTCGACATTTACCTGCCGGACTTGAAATACGCTGACGACGATTCAGGCTATCAATACTCGAAGGTGAGCGGCTACAAAGATTTCTCGCGCGCGGCGCTGCGTGAAATGTTCAGACAAACAGGCGACGAGCTCGTGTTTGACGAGAATGGATTATTGCAGCGTGGTCTGGTCGTGCGGCTGCTCGTGTTGCCGAACGATATCGGAAGCATCAGCGAGTCGATCGAATGGATCAGAGACGAGCTAAGCCCGCGTGTGGCGATTTCGCTGATGGCGCAGTACTACCCAACGCATCAGGCGGAAACAAACAAGCGTTTTGTTCTGCTATCGCGACGAATCAGGGAAAGCGAATGGATGAAAGCGACCGCCGCGCTCGAAGAGCTGGGGATGACGGAGGGCTGGGTCCAGGAATTTGACGGCGCTAGTTATTACTACCGTCCCGACTTCGATGACGCTGATCGACCTTTTCGCGACATCAGAGATTTCGAATAAATCCGGGTTCATCAGCGTTCACTCATACCTGACCGCCGGACTACCGGCAGGATAAAACACTCCCAACAATCTCAACTCACCTGAGCCAGTGTTCTCAACACAGTGCACCTGTCTACGCGGAAGATAGATGCACGAGCCCGGACCAATCGGCGTGTTCGTCTCGCCGGCCCACATCCTTCCCTCACCACGCAAGATAAACAGAACTTCCTCGTACTCGTGAAAATGATCGGGCGCGCGTCCCGGCGGAATCGACCCGACAAACTGTGTTACCTGCTCGCTGCCAATTTCATCGTCAACTAAAACTCGATACCAGCGATCGGCAGTCGGCAACGCTCGACGATCTGCGAGCTTCACTATCGGCGGCAACTCACTGGATTTCACCGGCTCAGCAGGACATTGCGAGCTGATGAACCGAACTACATCCGGTCCATCATTCTTCACACGCAACGTTTGTCCGGGCCGAAGGTAAACACCAGTCTCCGGTCCAACTTCATATTCGTCGTCACCGATGACAACGTTACAATTCCCTTCCAACACGTAAAAAACCTCATCACTCTCGGGATCGCTGAGCACGGGTGATGTGCCTGGTCCAAACTCCAACACTCGCAACGAAATCGCTTTCGCGCCGCTCGCGGTGCCAATCTGGTCCCAAATCCGGAGCGAACCCGAGACACGGGGCTCACCTTCGTGCATCGTCGAAACCCGGCAACCTCCTTCCAAGACAACCGCCATCGACAAAGCTCCTAATGTTTACTTGTGTTCAGATGATGCGTGGTGTGTTCGGTTATTGACTGCTGCGATCGCGGCGACGGCGCAAGCTCGTTTGTCAGATTCGCTGGCAAGCTTGCGGCTGCGGGCACCTCGTAAGGAATGCGGTTCATGTTCGCACCCGAGTCGAGCACTTTTTGTGAAAGCGCATCGTAAGCGTCGCCGGGAAGTGACTTGCGTGGAACAGTGAAGATTAGACCGTTTACGATCACTCCAACGCCGACGAGGAATGTGATCAGGGCCGGTGTGATGAATGGCAAAATATCGGGCTTGTCCGTCGCCATCACCAGCAGAATAATCGTCGCGCCTAGACCGATAGCAGAAGTGATGATCCCGGATCGAATGCGACGTAAACGTTTTTCTTCCGGCGATTCGAGAAACTTCTCGAAGTGTGGCAGAACATCTTCAGCGACTCGTTCGAGTTCCTTCGCCGTGCTCATCTGCCGGATCTTGTCGGCGACTGCCATGCCGATGTGCTCGCGTGCTGAGATTGCCGACTGCGTCACGGCGTCCGGATTTTCGAGTGAATTGCGGACGATGCGGAGGTCCGTGCCGCAGGCGCGACAGAACTGGCTCAATTGTCGTTCTTCAGAACCGCACGACGGGCAGTACATATCGGGGGATTATACGGCAAGACCGTTGGGAAGTTCCTCACCACTTCAGAATAGAACAAGTCAGGAAGAGGGGCTTGCCCCCGCTCGTCCAATCCAAGCAACAGCGGGGGCAAGCTCCTCTTTCCTGACTTGTTCTTTTCTGAAGTGCATTTCTCTGGTGAGGAACTTCCAAACGCTCTTGCCGTATAATCCCCCGATATGT